>NZ_JBTLNE010000016.1:0-64059 GCF_054457435.1 Halovulum sp. GXIMD14793
TCTTTGATCATCCCAATGATTTGGACTTCCGTGAAACGGCTCTTTCGCATTCGTTTGCTCCTTCAAAAGGTTGAGCAAACTCTACATCAGAACGAGGGAAGTTTCGGGGGGCAGGTCACTGGCGTTAAAAGAAGTGAGTTGCGTTCTCCCCTGATCGTCTTGCCCCACACTTTGCGGTGCTCTCAAATGCCGACCAAACCGGTTCACCCATTTGCGCACCGTTTCCCGGCTGACGGTTATACCGCGTTCAGCAAGCGGACCCTCAACATCCGCCGTGCTGGGCGCAAAGCGATGGTAGACCCACACACCATAGGCCACGACTTCACGAGGGAAACGATAAAGCGTTTCGAGTTTACCATGAGACATCACCTAAAATCGAAACGCGTACACTCTATAGGCTTATCACCGCGTTTCGGGATAAGCTTGTGTCTCAGGTTTATCCCGAAACGCTTTAGCCCTTCAGGCGCGGCATCTCAGATAGAATCTTCATGACAAAAGATTAGATGCACCAACGAGCGTCAGCAAGTTGGCAATGCCTGCTGAGCTTGTCGAACGGAACGGCACAGAAGACTTATTCTATGTTTGAATATGCGTTGCAGTACACAGGCTCTGCTACACTGTCGCCAAACGAAGACATCACTTCAAGCCGCTCATACTTATACCTGCGATGAAATGGCGCTGTGCTAGGAAGAAGACGAAAATGATCGGTGCCACTGAAATCAGTGAGGCAGCCATCATCAACGGCCATTGTCCTGAATACTGCGTCTGGAACAGCGCAAGCCCTACGGTCAGCGTCGTTTTTTCTAAGTTGGCTGGCAAGTAGATCAGCGCGTTGAACAGATCATTCCATGAAAACATGAAGGCAAAGATCGCAAAGGCGGCAAGCGCCGGTTTGGCCAGCGGCAGATAGATCGTAAAGAAGATCCGCGCGAGAGAGGCACCGTCGATCCGCGCGGCCTCGGCCAACTCAATCGGCAATGTCAGGAAATATTGCCGCATCAGGAATGTACCAAACGCCCCGCCCAAAAAGGCGGGCGCATAAAGCGGCGCTTGCGTGCCGTAGAGACCCAGAAACTTGAAGATAATAAATTGCGGGATCGCCGTCACCTGACCGGGCACCATCAACGTGATCAACAGGACCACGAAAATAACATTCCGAAGCGGAAAGCGGACCACGGCAAAGATGAACCCTGCCATTGAACATGTAAGCAATTGCCCAAAGGTTGCGATGGCCGCGATTTTGAAACTGTTCCAAAGTAACAGGTGAAACGGCATGATCTCAAACAAACGCGGGTAGTTTTCCACCGTTGGAGTCGCTGGGATCAGCCGCATATCAAACTGTTCTGCGATGGGTTTCAGGCTGGTCGAAGCCATCCAGACGAAGGGCCCGATCATGCAGACCGCACCGATGACCAAGGCGGTAAAGGCGACGATGTCCCCAAAGTTGCGACGCAGATAGGTCATGCCGCAGCCCCCCACTTCTTTTGCAGTTTGAAGTAGATCAGGGTCAGCACTAAGATCATGCATGTCAGCACGACCGCCTGAGCGGCAGCATCCCCCATGCGGAAGAACCGGAACCCGTTGCGGTAGACCGATAACACCAGCGTTGGCATGGATGAGTTGCCATTACCTGTTCGGGTCAAAATGTAGATGTAGTCAAAGGCCTGAAAGGCGTTGATCGTCACCAACACCATCTGAAAGAAGATGGAGGGCGCAAGCGCAGGTATGGTAATGAAAAACAACCGCTGCCATGCCTTGGCCCCGTCGATCAAGGCGACCTCGTAATAATCCTTGGGGATGGCCTGCAGCCCGGCGAGAAAGATGATCATCCCCCCGCCAATCGCGCCCCAGACATTTGCGATCACCACCGAATACAGCGCCACTGATCGGCTCAGCCAACGCACTGGATCGCCTCCCATAGATGTGATGATTTCGTTCAAGACGCCGTTGTCTTGTGCATAGATCCATGTCCAAAGCAGGCCGACGGCCGTGGGGCTGGACACGGTGGGCAAAAAGAATGCGACCCTGAAAAACGATATCCCTGGGATCGCCCGGTTTAGTCCCAGTGCCACAAACAAGGAGATGACGATTGTCAACGGCACATAGAGCCCGGCAAAGGCCAGCGTGTTCCATAGCGCCCGATTGAACAGCCTGTCATCAGGTAAATCTGTATAGTTGCTGATCCCAGCCGCCTCGGGCGGGGTCAGCAGATCCCATTCCATGAAGCTGATCCCAAGGGTCGCAAAGATCGAGCCGAACGTGCCAAGTAAGAGGCCAACGTAGGTGGGTGCCAAAAACAGCAGCACCCACCACCGCTCAATCCCCATGGGACGGAGGTTCTTCATCGCTTACTTGTTCCGTGCCAATGCGTCATCGCCAAACTCGACGGCTTCTTCAAGGGCGGTGGCCAAGTCTTCATCCCCTGTCCATGCAAGGCTTAGCGCATCACCGACAGCACCGGACCATTCGCTATAGCCGCGGAAGTTTGGCTTGACGTTGGCATAGTCCAACGCCTCGATGAACAAGGCGTGGTCGACCTTGATGGGCTGGTCCAGATAGGCGGGGCCATTGGCCACGTCTTCCAGAATTGGCACCGCAAGCCCGATCTGCGCCAGTTGCGACTGACCCGCCTCAGAGACGGCGAACTTGACAAATTCCCAAGCCACGTCCGGGTTTGGTGTATCCTTAGAGATCACAAAACCGGCCGAGTTCACGATGGTTTTGCGTCCAGCTGGCCCGATTGGCACAGGGGCCACGTCAAAGTTGATCCCGGCAGCTGCATAGTCTGGGATCGACCAGTGACCGGAAAAGCCCATAGCGGCAACGCCAGACAAAAGTCCGTCCCAGCCATATTGCGACAGCTGTTCGGATGTGGGGATGGATTTGTCTTCCAGCAACATGCTGCTGATGAACTCAAAACCCTCGGCGGCTCCGCTTTCCCCAATGAGGGTCTGACCACTGGCTGGGTCAACAATCTCGCCGCCATGCGACCAGATGACCGGGCCCCAGAATGGCTCCATGTCATAGATTTCAGCCCAAGCACCCCACTGGTCTATTGTGCCATCACCGTCTTTGTCCAGTGTCAGCTCTTTGGCGGCAGCCCGGAAATCATCCCAGGTCCAAGTGTCGTCAGGATAGGCCACACCAGCGGCATCAAACATGTCCTTGTTGTAGTACATCACAACCGTCTGGAAATCGCGGGGCATGCCATACATGCCTTCTTCCAACTGATAAGCCGTTAGCGTGACAGGATAGACACCTTCCAGCACAGATGGGTCCGCGTCCAGATAGGGCTGCATGTTCAACAAAACGCCGCGCGATTGCCAATCAGGATAGGCGGGCGCGTCCATGGCAAAGATATCCGGCGGGGTGCCGCCAGCCACCTGAACCTGCAGCTTTTCCCAATAGCTGGTCCAGTCGGCAACTTCGATGTTCACTGTCACATCGGGGTTGGCAGCCTCAAAGCTTTCGGCGATGCCGCCCCAAACTTCGCCCTCTGTGGGGCTGCCCCAGAGGGCAAAGCTGATTTCTGTCTCGGCAATCGCCACGCTTGCGTTAAGGCAAACGGCTATTGCTGTTGTTGTAATATGTTTCATGTCTTCCTCACTGTTGGGTCTGTTTGACTTTGGCTCACCCTCAGGTCGTGTTTGCCGCTTCCAGCCCAAAAAGCTTGGCGGCGTTATCATTGTAGATTTTCGAAAGCACCGATTGGGGGAGGTGCAGCCCATAGATCATCCAGCGCCCTTGTCCCGGAACCGGGTCTGGCGCATAGCTGAAGTATTCGTCGTCGGTTTCCAGGAACCGAGCATAGATGGCGTAGGTGTCTTTGTCCGGCCCTGCATCCGTGCCAAAGATGATCCTGTCTTGATAGGTGATCATGAAACGCCGGGCCGCTGCAGGCACACGGCCCAGTTCGGCAATCCGCGCGGAAAAATCGATCAACAGGTTCGGGCATGCGTCCATCAAGGCCGATACCCAGCCCAGATTCTCGGCATAGCAGGCCACATGGGCGCCGATAAAGATGGTCTGCGAATGGCGTCTGACCAGATTGGCAAAACCTTCAATGATAGTATGAAAACTGGGAAATTCCTGCCTGCAAAAGGACCATTCAGGATGATTGCCCAATTCATCCCAGCGTTCGTTTTCCGGGGTGATTGGGTCAAAAAAGGCAACCGGATCAGCCACATGGACAAGAACGGGCAAGCTCAGTTCACCGGCTGTTTGCCAGATCGGGTCAAGCCGAGGGTCATCCACACGCGCTAGCGCGCCAGTCTCATCGCGCACAGTCAGACCAAAGGGCTTCCAGATTTTCAAACCTTCCGCGCCGCGCGCCGCCTGGGCTCGCAATCGCTGGGCCGCTTTTTCCGGAAAGGCGCTGCCTTCCTCCGCCCATTTGTCCCAATCGACACCGCCAAAGACGCGGTATCGTTCAGGCGCGACCTCTTTGTAGCGGCGCAGACGATCGTCCAGTACGTCGTCGCCCCAGCCGCCATCCAGATCGACGTAATGGGTGCAGAAGGTTTGGCTGAGATGATCAAAGAATTCGGGCGCAGGCCGTTTGTCCCAGTCGCCCCCGAATTGGCCCAGATGGTTATGGGCATCGATAAAGGGCATCGACGGCCCAGTAATGTCAGTTGCTGGCCTGACAACGCAGGGCTTGGGCCGAAAATTTGATAAGGCCAGGCTCATGACAGGCGCGCGCCCGTTGCGTGATCAAAGATATGCGAATACCCGTCCTTGGGCCGCAAGGCGATGGTGTCGCCCTTGGTGATTTGCTGGCGCTCGGAAAACAGCGCATCTATGCGGTGCTCGCCGACCTGCGTGGCGACAAAATCGGCGTTTCCTGTTCGTTCAATCCCCGTCACGGTCGCGGCAAAGCTGTTTGGCGTGTCTGCTAGCACCAGTTCCAGATGTTCTGGGCGAATGCCCCAGCTGACCGGGCCGTCCTGGGCGATGCCAAGGTCGATCGCGATGTCATCACCGATCGAGACCTGACCGCTCCCCGCCAATGCAGGCAGGATGTTCATAGCGGGAGAACCGATGAATCCTGCAACAAATGCATTGGCCGGGCGGTCGTACAGGTCGAGTGGGGGCCCGACCTGTTCCAAACGTCCCTGACGCAAAACAACGATCCGGTCTGCCATTGTCATGGCTTCAACCTGATCATGGGTGACGAAAATAGAGGTCGAATTCAGACGGTCATGCAGCGATCTGATTTCAGCGCGCATCTGCACCCGCAAGGCCGCATCCAGATTAGATAGCGGCTCATCAAACAAGAATACTGACGGCTGACGCACGATGGCGCGGCCCATGGCAACGCGCTGGCGCTGACCGCCTGATAACTGGCCGGGCATTCGGTCCAGATACTCGGCCAGGCCCAGCACCTCGGCCGCCTCGCGCACGCGGCGGTCAATTTCGTCGCGGGTGCCACCGCGCAAGCGCAGCGAAAAGCCCATGTTCTTGGCAACAGTCATATGCGGGTAAAGCGCATAGTTCTGGAACACCATGGCGATGTCGCGTTCTTTGGGCGCGACGTCGTTCACCACCTGACCGGCAATGGCGATTTCACCGCCGCTTATATCCTCAAGGCCCGCGATCATCCGTAAAAGGGTGGATTTGCCACAACCAGACGGGCCGACCAGCGCAATGAACTCGCCGTTTTGAACGTCGAAATCAACGCCATGCAAAACCTGCATGGTTCCATAGAACTTTTCGAGATGGCTGACCCTAACCTGCGTCACCTGATTTTCCTAGTGATACGCTGGCAAATAGTTGCCATGGGCGTCGATCAATTCGTCGCAAAGCGCGCGGATCTGATCCAGCGACAGCTCTGCCGCCGTATGCGGGTCCAGCATGGCCGCGTGATAGACATGCTCGCGCTTGTTGGTCAGCGCCGCTTCGACGGTCATTTCCTGCACATTGATCTGCCAGCGCATGATTGAGGCCAGCTGCGGCTTGACCTTGCCCACGCGGATCGGCTGGATGCCGCCGCGGTCAACGTGGCAGGGCACTTCAACAGCGGCATTGGCAGGCAGGTTTTCAATCAGCCCGTTATTGCGCACGTTGCCGTAAATCTTGTAGTTTGTGCCGGTGACCATACCGTGAATGATCGCAGCGGCATATTCATTGGACTTCTCAACCTCAAGCGGGGCACTTTCATCTTCAAGCTCGCCCTTCAGGGTTTCCCATTCAGCAATCTGATCTTCGCAGCGGGTGATATATTCATCCAACGGCACCTGGAACTGATCCACCAGATCAGGCCGACCTGATTTGATGAACCAAGGGGTATATTCGCTGAAATGTTCGCTGCTTTCGGTGACGAAATGCCCGAAATGCTTCATCACGGCAAAGCGGACTTTGTCGCTCTCGGGATAGTCATCACTTTCGGCAATCGCGCGCAGTTTGGCGTATAGGTCTTCTGTCCCGCCACCTGGCAGACGCTTTTCGAATTGCGTGAAAAACGACACGTGATTGATACCAGCGGCTTTGTAATCAATCTGGGAAATATCCTCGCCCAGCACACGGGCCAGATGTTCGGATGTTTCCTGCACCGAATGGCACAGGCCGACATAGGCGATATCGGGGAATTTTTCCTGCATCGCCCATGTGATCATCGCCATCGGGTTAACGTAGTTCATCATAAGCGCGCCCGGGCACATGTCCTGCATATCGCGGGCGATATCAAAGACCACGGGAATGGTGCGCAGCGACCGGAAGATGCCGCCAACGCCCAGCGTATCCGCGATGGTCTGGCGCACGCCGAATCTCTTTGGAATGTCGAAATCGACGACTGTCGCAGGCTTGTAGCCGCCAATCTGCATCATCAGAATGACGAAATCGGCGTCTTTGAGGGCCGCGCGACGCTCGGTCGTGGCCACAATGTTCAAGTTCTTCAGCCCCAAGGTGGACCCGATACGGCGGGTCATAATTTCGGATGTCGACAGACGCTCAGCATCGATATCAAACAGGGCAATATCGCTGTCGGCCAATTCAGGGTTCGAAAGAACGTCGCCCAGAATATTCTGGGCAAAAACGGTAGAACCGGCACCGATAAGAGTGATTTTCGCCATTTAGCTGGATCCTTCCTGCAGCACGACGACTTTGGTCAAATGCCGGGGGGTTTCAGTGTTGATATTCTTTTGCAGGGCGACTTTTTCGCCCAAAAGTTGTAGCGCTGGCAGCATCGCCAGCGTCCGTGCGCCATCGGCAATAGGCATGTCGATTTGCAGATCACCGGGGCCGCCAACGCCGATCACCAGCGCGCCTTTGGCCTGCACATCACGGGTGACCTCGGCCTCTTCTGCTGTGGTATCGGGATGGTACAAAACGACAACGACAGATGCGTCATCAATCAGCGATATCGGCCCATGGCGGTATTCCATTGGGTGAAATGCCTGCGAATAGCTGATGCTCATTTCCTGCAGTTTCAGTGCGGCCTCATTGGCGATGCCATAGTTTTCGCCCGCGCCCAGATAGACGAAATGCGACCGCCCTTTCAGCAAGGACGGACCGTTTTCGTCGACCGCTGCCAGCGCGTTGGCGGCAGCCATGATTAGGTCATCGGTGACGGCCGCGCCAAGCATCCGCAATCCGCCCAACAACATCAGGCTGGCCGAGGTGGTCATCACGATGCCTTCGCGTGCGTCCGTGGGCAGGTAGATGCCTGTCTCGGCAGTTTGCAGGATTTTCGAGTTTTTCTCGCAGGATATTGCTGTTGTGGGCAAGCCTTGCCCGCGCGCTTCTTCAATCGCTTGCACTGTTTCTGTCGTGGTGCCCGAGCGTGACAGGCCAATCACCCGGCAGCCCGCCCGATCCGCGATATAACGATCCGCCCGCCGCGCCCATTCCGCGCCGGGGACAGCAACAGCCTGCTTGCCGGCGGCATTGGCCGCGCAAGCCAACGTTTGCGCCAGATAGTAGGATGTCCCACAACCGACAAAAACCAACACATCGCCGCCCAAAGTGGGCAGCGGCTGCTTTATGGCCTTGGTCAAGTAGGGAAACTGATCGCGAATGACATCTTCGGTAATAGTGGTCATCGATTAGCCTTTCAAATTGCCTTGAGGGCATGCCGATTGGCCTGCGCTGCGAGGTTCGCGGCAAGTGCCGCGACCCAGTCATGTGTGATTGTCCAACCAGCCCGTTGCGCCGCATCCAGCAAGGCACCGCCAATTGGCGGCAGCACCGGTGGGGCGGGCGATGTCCCCATAAGGACAGTTAATTGATCCAACACAGGCCCCGCATTGAACACGCCGCCCGCATAGGACCAGATGCCACCAGAGTGTAGCCCCGATCGATGTTGCGCGGCCTTGGCCGCGCGCGCCAATTCACCGGCCGCATCCATCAATATGGCGTGGGCAGATGTGTCGCCCGCATCCGCCAATGCAGAAACAGCCCGCGCCAATTGCCCGATCGCTGTCCGCGGCTGGGACTGGCTATAGACCCAATCAATCAGCTTGTCTGCGCCTATCCCCGTTTGGGCGCAAAATGCCTGCGCAAAGCCATCATCGAGCAAACGGCCATCGATCTGGCTGGCCGCATGGGCAAGCGCCCTGCGCCCAATCCAGAAGGCCGATCCTTCGTCACCGAAAATGTCACCATAGCCGCTGCTGCGGGTGGTTCCTTTGGGCCCAGTTGCCCAGGCCATCGCCCCTGTACCGGCCAGCACAAGAACACCGCCACCACCTGCAAAGGCACCGCGATGGGCTGATGCGACATCATTCTCAACCTTTGCAGCGTGGCCTAGAATGTCTTGGGTCACATTTGTTTGTGATGCGGTGATTTGCGTGACTTCGCCATGATAGGGCAAGCCCAAGGTTGCCGCCAAAGGCTGCCCGCAATCGGCCAGGCATGCCCGCAAGCGATCAGGCGCGTCGGCATCAGCCATTGGATCCAACGATGGGCCCAAGTCAAACCGGCGCAGACTGGCATCGGGCGCGATAGCCGCAATGACGGTTTTTGTCCCGCCTGCATCGATGCCCAAAATCTCAGTCATCGGGGCGGTCCACTTGCACCAACGCTATACCTGTTTCGTTCAGCTTGCGCGCAAAATCATGCGCCAACGATGTATCCGACACGATGGCCATTTGACCGACAAGCGGACCGACCTGATAGGTCAGGCGCGTATTAAACTTATCGGAATCGGCCAGAATAATCGGTGCATTCGTCCGCTCTAGCATCAGCTTGTTGATGCGTGCTTCCTGTTCGTCTGCCGAATAAATCGCAAGGTCCGGCCCAACAGCGCCCACCCCTAAGAACACTTGATCAAACCACAGGCTTTGCAGCGCCTGCTCGGCCAGCGGCCCCACCATCGAGGCGTTTTGCACGCGCAATGCGCCGCCCAGCAAGGTGACAGACACATCGGGCACCTGCATCAAATGCTGGGCCACAGGCAAGCAGTTGGTAAAAATACGCAGTGCCATCGGGCGCAGCCGGATCAGCCGCGCCAGCTGCAAAACCGTCGTGCCAGCGTCCAAAAACACCGACGAACCGGGATTAAGCATATCGTAAGCCCGCTCACCAATCGCACGCTTGACATCCAGATTGATTTGCTCGCGGCTTTCAAAGGCAATTTCAATATCCGAATTACCCGAAATTTGCGCCCCGCCATGGGTCCGCTCGATCGTGCCATCTCTTTCAAGAACGGTCAGATCACGCCTGATGGTTGGCTCGGATGCATCAACAGCTGCCGCAAGCTCGGCGATGGACATATGCCCGCGTGCGAACAACACCTGCCTGATAGCAGTGATCCGGTCGAACTTCATGGAACCTCCTTGTCGCGATGCACAGAAAATCTATATAATTGATCATTGTCAATCACAATTTTGATCATTATTGATCATATAATATCTGAATTTTGAGCGAGGGCCGACGATGACGCAAAATTATTTGGCAAATTTGGTGACGTCACATGACCAAGGCCGCCCGATTGGCATCACCTCTGTTTGCTCTGCGCACCCTCAGGTGCTCACGGCGACACTGGCGCATGGAAAGGACCATGAAGGACCTGTTCTGATTGAGGCGACCTGCAACCAGGTCAATCAGGATGGCGGCTATACCGGCATACGCCCGCAACAGTTTCGCGACCGCGTCGGACAGATCGCCGCGCAGGAAGGGTGTGAAAACGAACGCATTATCCTAGGCGGAGATCACCTCGGCCCCAACCCTTGGCGGCACCTTCCGGCGGCAGAGGCGATGAAGAAAGCCGAAGTCATGATCGCCGAATTTGCCGCTGCCGGGTTCACGAAAATCCACCTTGATTGCAGCATGGCCTGCGCAGATGATCCAAGCCCCCTGACTGAAACGGTCATCGCCGGCCGCGCTGCAGAACTGGCCGCCATCGCCGAATCTGCAAAAGGGGAACACGACCTCTATTATGTCATCGGCACCGAGGTTCCCCCACCCGGCGGGGCGACAGAATATGTCGAAGCACTTGAACCAACCAACCCCGATATGGCCGCCGAAACCTTGCGATTGCACCAAGTAGCCTTTGCCAGCCAAGGGCTGGACGCGGCCTTTGACAGGGTCATCGGTCTAGTCGTGCAGCCCGGTGTCGAGTTCGGGCACGAAAATGTTGCCATATACCAACCCGAAGCCGCCCGCGATCTTATCGCGGCACGCCGCCAGATGGGCTTGGTCTACGAGGCGCATTCCACAGATTACCAAAGCCCCGAGGCGCTGGGCCAGCTGGTCAAAGATGGCTTTGCCATTCTAAAAGTCGGCCCATGGCTAACCTTCGCCCTGCGCGAGGCGCTTTACGGGCTTGACGCGATCCACCGCGAACTGACTGGTCAGTCAGTCTTGCAAGAGGGCATGGATAGGCTGATGACAACCAAACCCGCCCATTGGAGCAGTCACTACGAAGGGACAAACCAAGAAATAAGGCTACAGCGACATTTCAGCTATTCAGACCGCATACGCTACTATTGGGCAATGCCCGAGGCGCAATCACTGGTCGAAACCATGATTAAGGGACTTTCAAGACACCAAATCCCCGAGACGTTGATCTCACAACATTTACCGATCGCTTGGGCGGACGTGGCGTGTGGCGCGCTTGACCCAAAACCAAACGTATTGATGCGCGCATACCTGACCAACGTTCTTAACATCTACGCCAGGGCAGCAAAGGCGAACTGAACCACTACCGGCTAGCGCCGGTAGGATTTGCGATGTGCTGTTCCAGGTACTGAAGTACGATGTCCTCTGTGATGGCATCGTTGGTGGTCGAGAAGTACCCGCGCGCCCAAAAGCGCCTGCCCCAGTAGCGTCGCTTCAATTGCGGGAACTCGCGTTGGATCCTGTGTGAGGATCGCCCATTCATCAGTCGTACCAAGTCGCTAAACCGGCCATTGATCCAGCAGGCATCGACGGCAGCTTTAGCTTTGTCCCGTTCCTTAAAGCGTTTCGGGATAAACCTGAGACAAAGGATTACCCCGAAACGCAGTGATCAACCTATAGGGTGTACGCGTTTCGATTTTTTGTGATGTCTCAAGGTAAACTCGAAACGCTTTAGTCGCATTGATTGTTGGTGTCTTTATTTTCCTAGGGCTGTTGTTTCATGCGTTCTGGCAACGAAACCTGTGGTATGGGCTGGTCCTTCTCAACGCCGGAACAGTCCTGAAAATTATTGTCAGTGTTGCCTTTGGGCAGGAGGCAGGTATGGCGGCAATTGTACCATCACTTAGCAGCTTGTTCGTAATTAATTTGTTTGCGTGGTTCTTATGGCGACGCAAACGTAACGACAGAAATTGACAGAATGCACTTGAGGAAAGGTCCTAATTGCATCCGCACCCCTCCCAAAAACCACTGGTTTCTGGTCCTGCAACCACACCTTGAGGTGGGCGTTCCGCTGACAGCCGTGGCGGACGCATCGAGGCATCAGGGGTCAAGTACGTCTTGTCGAATGCGCCTTCAGAATCGGACCCGAGACAATCAACGAACTCATGTCGCTGCACGACGCAGAACTCGAGCAGATCGCAATCGATCAGTCTGGAGCAGGCCGGGAACGACGTTCCAGATGTGCGCGGATGGCGGCATTAACATGGGCAGGCGCATCGCGGTTCAGGATGTGTCCGGCATTGGCTACCTCCTCAAATCGGGAATCGGGAATCTGCGCCGCCATTAATTTGGCACCTGCATGGGTGGCCGGGTTTTTTTCGCCGACCATAATCAAGGTTGGCACTGCGATATTTACCAGCCCGCCGCGCCCGTCATAGGCCAGTGCAGCCCGCATGATGTCGCGTGCATTGCGGGCCTGCATCCTCCTAATGGCGGCTTTGACATAGCAGCCAGCATCCGCCGTTTCCGCGCCCATTGAACGTGCTGGTAAAATGGTCAACCAGCTGGGTCTGATAAAGCCCAAAATCCCAAGTGCCCAATGGCCGAACGCGCGGACGCGGCGGCTTTCGGTGACATTCGGCACCGATTCCATAAGCACCAGATGGCTTACCTCCTCTGGCCAGCGGCGCACCATTTCCAGCGCGACCATGCCGCCCAATGACAGGCCGACCAGCGCATATCTCTTTGCATCTGCAGCAACCAGCGTCTGGTGCACCGCCTCAGCCATAGCCTCGACACTTGTAACGGCAGGCACCACCCCATGGCCCGGCAGGTCTGGGGCAATTACCTGAAAGTCGGGGGAAAAAGCACTGATCTGCGGTTCCCAAAGCGTCCGGTCAACACCAGCACCATGCAAGAAGACTATCGTCTGCGGAGCATTCTGATCGGCCATAACTGCGCTTATAGACGCGTGTCTCGGTCTGGCAATCGATTTTTAAGATCACGGCGAATGCCAATATACACCTTACCGATGTCGCTCTTCACAAGCTGCGGCACCGTGATCTTGGTAAGTCATGCCTGTAGCCGCACAACGTTGTCAAACAGGACTGCAATCTTCCGCGCCGTGTCCGTAACAGCCTTCTACTTGCCGATCCGCGCAGAGAAGCATCGAAAGGCCGCCCCCAACCCGCTCTGATGTCCCATTTTATATGACGACGGACACGACGCTAGACAACTTGAATTTTTTTGCTTCGGAAAAGAAGTCGTGGACCAGTCCAGACGCCGACACGTCCTATCCGTCACTGAACGACTACCGGCTGGCGCCGGTAGGATTTGCGATGTGCTGTTCTAGGTACTGAAGTACGATGTCCTCTGTGATGGCACCGTTGGTGGTCGAGAAATACCCACGGCCCCAAAATCGCCTGCCCCAGTAGCGTCGCTTCAATTGCGGGAACTCGCGTTGGACCTTGTGGGATGATCGCTCTTTCATCAGCCGCACCAAGTCGCTGATCGCCAGCTTCGGCGGAACCGACACGAACATGTGGACATGGTCGGCTGACAGCACACCCCGGATGATATCGACGCCCTTTTCGTGACAAACCTGGCGGCAAATGGCACGCACACGCAAGCGGATGTCGCCCGTCAGCACCTTGTAGCGATACTTCGTCGACCACACGATGTGATAACGGTGATGGAAAACGCAGTGGCTGCCGGTGTCGTATTGCATGATCATACCCTGTAGAAAATGAGCCTTCGACCCGGCTGCGACTCATTTTCTACAGGGTATGATCATAAGACGATTCTTTCACGCTGAAGCAGAGCCGACTGGAAGTCGGTGGGTTTGCTCCAGGGCGTGGATACTAAAGAATGTCAGGGAGACTTTTCTATTCGACATCATGATTTCTTAAGTTGATCTATGAATATCACAGCTCACCAATCATTGCGTCATAAACATTCGTCTTTATGTTTTCCTCGTTCCCCCGAAGAAAGTCAGCTAGTAGCTGTGTCTCCTCATCGCCGAGAATTCTGATCTCGCCCGTCGATACTCTTTTCAGTTCATACCGATTATAGTGAGGCGTATCCCTTTCGCCAATACTTCTCATCATCCGAAGAATGTATCTTTCACCCTTGATGATAAGTAATAGTACAACCGATCCGCCATCGCGCAATGCGTCGGAATACTGAACCGTCGCATCCTGAAAGTTGATCTTCATTCCCGATCCTATTCCTCAAACATCGTGCCATTGGGGAACTCATTGGTACACGTAGCCAGATTGATCCAGCCCATATTTGGTGCTAAGATTTCAGACAAAGGGGTTTGCCTATCAACAGTTCGAGAACCCGGCAATATGTTCAGATCTGGTCCCGGATGAATCACATAGTCTGGAATCTCAGCTCCCGGTAGATAGGTTTGCGCACCTTCAATACTATCGGGCAAGATTTCCTGCTGAAGGCGCATGCCCCCATCGACATCACCTGCCTCAATCAAGCGGCCCGCGTCATCAAGCAACGACTGATTATGTCCAATTGGTACTGTAACCGAAGTTCCGTCTGGAACAACAGTGGTTGGCACCGTACCATCTGCGTTGAGATTGATTGAGCCATGACCTGCAATTGATTACCCATCACCAATATCCACATCCGGATTAACAATCTCAGCATCCGGCGTGGCCCTCGCGATCCGTGTTGCCGCCCCTGCTGGCACGACAAAGCTTACCACAACCGTACCGCCGATGATGGCGTCCCGGGTGTCTTGCGGCAGATCATTCCAGGCGGCGCTGATAACTTCGCCTGTTGCCTTATCGGCAAAGTTGACGACAACCGCAGCACCCTCACCAGCAAGGGCCATCGCATCAACAAACGTCTGCGTGGCTGTCGGGAAGTTTTCGTTCGAGAAAAGGAAAGCCTCTTCAGCGCCCGCAGCGACCAGGCTGCCGATCAGATCTTCGCCCCGCCCGATTTCGCGCAGGCCTTCAACCGGGTTTCCACCACCCTCGACAGTCGCATATCCGCCCGCCGCGATGATGATCCAGACAATCGCCGGGATCGCGTTATTTTCGAAACCAGACCGGCCAATCGACGCAGCAGAATTGACATTTTCAGCATCACCGCCCGATGCGGCATAGCCAGCGATCGCAGAGAGCAATTCGGCATGATTTGTGTGATCCTGTTGATTAAAAAACGCATCAAGCGGATCGACAAGACCACCATAGACCGCCTGCGCCGCGGCACCAGCAGCACCTGCACCGCAACTTGCGTCCGTCAGTTCAGCCGCAACGCAACCCACGGCAGCATGCAGCGCAACATGTGTAAAATCGCCTTCCTCATACGCGCCTCTGATAACACCCTTTCCGATTTCGGACTGAACGTCTGCTAAAAGAAAGCCGACAGCGGATTTCGTCGTGCTGGCAAGAAATGCCGCTTCAAATTCGGTGTCATAGACGGCCGTCGAGAGGCCTGATGAAATGGTCGCATCCAATGTGGCCTCTGTCAGGTTTGCGACTGTGAGCTTGTCGCCAAAACCCAAGACAGGATCAGTGGCCCAGTCTATGCCATCGAACGAGCCGCCAAAGGTCTCGAGATTGATCCCACTGGTCAGCCCTGCTGAGAGTGCGGAGAAGCTAGCGGCACCCACGATGGCATTGATATCCACTTCACCCGACACAACGCCAGCACCAGTTTCGACAACCAGCGTTGAAGTGAAGCCGATAGTAGCGGCGTTCACGGCTGTGCCGAGGTTGGTGAGCGTCACGGCCCCAGTGGCGGCATTGACCGTCCCGAAGGCCGTGTTACCCATGGTTGCGAGCTGCGCCCCGACATCCAGTGCGGCGAGGCTGCCCAACCCCTGCGTCACCAGTATCGTCACCAACGCCTTGAACGCAGGGTTCAGCGCCTGCTGGCGGTTGTAGAAATGATAGCTGACCAACTCAATCGGTTCGTTGATCGTGCTGTCACGGCCCAGAACCCCGTCGAGGTAGGCATATTCCGCACCGTCCGCACCTGTCGGCAAGATAACCTGACGCACGAGGAATTCACCTTCTTCGGTCCATTCGCCACCCTCGCGCCAGTGGAGGTTTTCTTCGTCGGCGCCAGACTCCCATTTGTCGTCTAACCCGCCCTGATCCTTCGCGGGTGAATCGATCCCCAGATAGGCGTTGGCGAATATTGACCGCCCGTTCTCGGCCTCGGTCGTCCATGCGGCGGGATGTGCGCTGTCAAACAGCGGGTCGCGGATTGCCGACAGCACGATCTGCGAGTTCGGATCGAGATTGACCCCACCGGCTGCCTGAATGCGGTTGAACGTCACGCTTTCGCTGATGTCCTCGACCGTGGTGTCGGTCATGATGACGCCATTGTCGCGGTGGGTGAAGCTGAACTGATAGTCTTGTTCGATCGCGGCCAGCAGGTAGGTCGTGCCGGTCACTTGGGTAACGAACTGCCCGCCTGCGTTGAAATCCACCGCTGTCAGGGTCAGATCACCGCCCGAGTTCAGGGCGATGTCACCGGCAGTATCGGCAAACACGCCACGGGCGATGTCATGGGCACTTTTCGTTGACGTATCGTTGCTCACCAGCCCCCAGACAGTGGAATTTTTCCGATAACTTGTTTCGACAAAGATATCGAAGGGGGCGGCAAAGACCGAACTGCCGTTGACCGATACCATGGCAAGTTGGCCCGGCGCCATGTCCGCGCCAGCCACACCGGGTATGGTAAAGCGGCTGCCTTCGACAAAGATGTTGTTATCGGCCACACCCGTAATTGATGCGGCCTCGATTTCCACCACCTGATGGGTGACGCGGGTCGTCATCCTTTGGCGGACTTTGGTATTGAAACCCAAGAAGCCGGATTTCTTGTACCGGTAGTCGCGGAAATACAGATCAGACACAGCCGCCAGCAACAGATCACCATCCTGGGCAATCATGCCAACGCTGCCGCCTGCTGTGATATTGGCCCCTTCAAGCACGATATCATTCTGTCCCGCCACATTGCCGGATGACAAAAGCAGGACGTCATCGCCTGCTGTAAGGCGGGTTGTCAGGTGATCAACGCGTTCCACATAATTGCGGTTTGAACCCGACTGATCACCCTTGGCCGAAGCCAGCCGCAGCACACCGATATTGATATCCCCACCCGCCAGAAGCGTGATGTTGTCACCCGCTGCGATCCGCGCGCCACCGGTTGTGATCGCATCGCGCGCCGTCAGCACAAGCGTGCGACCCGCCTCCAAAGTTGCGGCAGGCAGACCAACATCTTCGCGGTCGGTACGCCCGCGCCGATCTGTCACCAACGTCTGCGCGCCTGTCACAATCTCGATGTTGTTGCCGACGACGGCAATGTTCTGGGCCGATATCGTGCCACCGGTCGAGCGGAACATATCACTGACAACGATGCTCAGATCGTTGGTCGCCCGGATGTTGCCGGAATTGTCAAAGTTGCACGTGCGTACATTCACATCACGCCCGGTGATCATCGCGCTGTTCAGGCCCGCAAAGCGGATTTCAGGGTTGGCCAGATAGACCTTTGGCGCAAGCACACGTTCGCCATTGATCACTGTTTCTTCGAGCCAGATGATGTCACTGATCAGCGCCCCGATCTGATCAGGTGTCAACGCGACACCCGGCGTCAGGTCAAGGTTTTCCAGCGCATTGATGGCGTTGTCATACATCGCCGCGATCTGCGCGCGCTCATCAATGCCGGTGGTCAGGATCAGCTAGCCCAGCAGCTCTTGCAGCTGCTTGCGGATCAGCAACGCCTCGGCATAAGCATCGCCGAAACGGCGCAGTTCGGGGTCGTATTCAATCGCCTGCAAGAAATAATCAGACGAGATGAACTGATCGAGATCGACAAATTCGGAGCGCGTTTCGACAAGGAATTCGGCATCCGGGTCGCGGTTGACGACGATAAGGTCAGGTTTGCCCTGTGGTTTCAACTGATCGCCGCAACACAGGCTTCAAATTTCTCCGCTGGGGTTTGGTATTGCAAGGTTTTCCGTGGCCGCTCGTTAAGCTGGCGTGCGACGGCGCTGAGTTTGGCTTGACTAAAGCGTTTCGGGATAAACCTGAGACAAAGGATTATCCCGAAACGCTTTAGCCAGCATCACAAATCGGGAATGGCGCTCCACGAGTGTGGCGATGTAGCTGTTGTTGGACCCCACGATCAGGTCGCCTTCCCAGTGTCCCGGCACGGCCCGATCCTCGACCTCAGGAGGCCGTTCACTGATCGGGACCGCACCCTTGATCTTGCGCAGCTTCAACCCTTTCTGGGTTGCGTACCGTGATTGTCGAAGGCGAGCGGTTCAGGCTTTTGGCGATAAAACGCAGGGACTGATTTGCAACCAAGCCCCGAGATATCTCCTCTCGCTCCGGCAAGCTCAAAGCAAATCGCGATCTCTTACGGGCAGGTGGCCGGAACCCGCCGAACTGCGCCAAATGCGGGAAGATCGAAGATGATGCACGATCAAAGTGTCGTCCTATCGAACTCATCGACTCGCCGCGCTGCCATCGATCCCACATCTCGGATTTCTGTTTGTCGGTGTAAAACGTTCGCGTTCGATACTTCATCTCTCACACTCCATCTTTCCAAAAAGATTAAAGTGTTGCGCTCACCCGTTGAAACCGCCCGATAGAGTCGACACTGATGGTGCCAAGATCGGTACTCGACGGTCCCGCACGGTTATTGGTGATCGCGGTCTGCGCCCCGTTCTGGATATAGCCGGTGATCTCGGTCAAATCGAGGTTGCCACCGGCTTCGATCACACCGAAGTCGGCGCCGATGAACTCTGCCGTGCCACCATTGTTGCGGAAATAGTTCTGGTCGATATTGGTCAGCGTGTCCGACGCAATCGTAATGTTGCCAAAAGCAGAGATGCTGCTGAACGCGTTTGTGACGTCATCAGCGGTGATCGTGATATTGCCTGCTGACAGTATTTGCGAGCGCTCGCTGCCATAGTCAAAGCTGCCAGACAGCTGGATGTCTTCGTAGCAGGTCTGCCGGTCGCATTCCTCGCCTGGCGCAATGGTGCCACCCGTGGTGATGTCTGCGTCTGCGATAACAGGCGCAGCGCGGGTGTTGTTGAAGGTAAGAGCGGCAATGCTGATGTTGCCGCCGATGGTTTCCACCACGCCGCCGAACTGGTTGGTAAAGGCCGCCGCCATCGCATTGTCATCGCCGCGAACAGTGATGCCATTATTCGAGATAATCGTGCCGCCATCATTGGTGATGTCCGCGTCACTGCGCAGGCTCAGACCAGTGTCACCGAACATCAGCCCTTCATTGGTCAGATCAAGGCTGGTGGTAACCAGCAGCCCGCCATCGGTTGATGCAAGTGTGCCCATGTTGATCAAGCTGTCCGCATCCACCTCCAGCGTCTGAACAGAGGTCACATCCGCGCCGCTGCCGATGCGGAACGCGCCTGCAACATCCAGATCAAAGCGTGTTGCAGTGATCTCGGCATTCGCACCCACATCCAGATCACCGCCCACATTCAGTAACGCCGCGCTATCAGCAACCAGCCTGGCGTTCGCTTCCAGTACAAGGTCTTCGGCGCTGGTCACATCGACCTGCTGGGCGGCAACATCACCCTGCACCACAACCCGCTCGGTGCTGCGTACGGTCACCTTCTGGCTGGCGCTGGCATTGTTCATCACCAGACGACCATCAGCGGTGATGGTCATCCCGCCTGCATTTGCGGCCATGTCGCGTGGAGCGCGCACGCCGACCCCATCTTCGGTCGAGGTGATCGTAATGGAATTGGCAAACATTCCGCCCAAAGCGGTGGAATCGATCGCCAGCCCGTCTGGCGAAGACCCGTCCGGCGCCTTCTCAGTCACCTCACCCGTCGCATAAAGCACATCATTGCGCCCCGCCACGATCCGAATGCGCTGCCCGCTGACGACTCCGCCGACAGTAATTTGCCGCGACAAGAGATCGAATGTGGTTGTGTCGGAAGCATCCAGGCCCCCGGCACCAATGGCCACTGCACCGCCATCAACGGAAAAACCGGTAAAGCGCTCACCCTCAAAGCTTGGTGTGCCTGTTGTCAAAGTCAGGCGGCTGGTATTGATGAAGCCGCAGCCATCACACGTGATCCCGTTGGGGTTGGCAACGATCACATCAGCACGCTGACCGCCGACCTCCAGAAAGCCGTTCAGCACCGAAGGGTTAGTCGAGGTCACCTCATTGAGGATGATCCCTGCCGCCCCACCAGACAGGTTGCTGTTGCCCTGAATGATCCCACCGAGCTGGGTTGTGGCGGTATTGCTATCTACATTGTTCAGGATCGCGCCACCCGGGCCGACGCCGAACCCGGCGAAGGTGTTGTGCGACACGCCCTGACCATTTGGCGTGTTGATCATCACCATTGGCGTGCCATTGGCACTATCTATGACTTGCGGCCCGTTTCCATCAGCCACGATGGACTGTGCCAGCACAGGTTGCGCACTGATCAAGGCAATACACAGCGCTGAGACCGCATTGTTCAGATATGTTGTCATCTTGCGTGTCATCGTGAATACCTTCGTCAAAATCGCGCTGAAAGAGAAGCCACAAAAATACCATCCGGCGGTGTTGCGTCATTGGGCATGCGCAACACTTCCTGATACCCGATATCCATCGAGATCGTGCCGCCCACCGTGCGGAACCCGATGGCGGACCCCACCAGCGGGCGTGCCCGGTCACTGTCATCGATACGCACCGCCCCGGCATCAAGTGCCCCGTAGGCCTGCAGACTACCAAACCAATCCGTCTTACCCGCATTCAGCGTCCAGGCTACATCATTACGCCACACCGCGCCCGTGCTGCCTGCAAAGAGCCCAGCATCGGTCGCGTCAAAATTCAGTGCTTGGCCCCGCGCACAGACGACAGGCTACCCACTGCCAGCTGATAGGCCCCGTAAAGCGTGTCCTCGCTATACTGCCCGCGCAGCACACCTGTATAGCTCAGCTGACCGCTGTCCACCTGCCAAGGCCGGTAAAACTCAATTCGAAGTCTCCCAACTCAAACTGAGGGTTCGGGCCAATCAACGGGTCTGCGGCCTGTTCTGCCTCAAAGGCGGTCAGGCCCTGTTCATAACCGACACGTGCTGTCAGGCTTCCGCCCCACAGGCTGCGCTCCTGCGCTAGATCAATCCGCGCGCTCGACAGCACGCGGCTTGACGCATTGATCTTGATCTCGGCAATCCGGTTGACATTCTCGCGGTATGCGATGGTCCCGGACAGTGTCGTCTTGCTGTTCTGGTTTCGGTGCATGACCCGGCTCATCCCAAGATCAGCCGTATGGGTCCAGCCATCCGTTCCAATCATCGTAATCGGCCCAAGCGTATCGGTTTCGTAATAGGAATACCGGTAATTTTCCGTCAGTGCCCAACGGCCATATGGAAAGCGGACCGAGCCACCGATATTTTCGGTTGCAGCCCCGCCCGTATCAGACGCAAACGGATACGTTTCTACCCCTCGCACGTAGTTGAACGCCCAGCTTTCGTTCAAACTCAGCACGTGATCCCAGGTGGCATCCAGCGTGCTCTGAAACTCGCCCCGGCCTTCGGACCCTTGGTTGTTGGCACCAATCCGCATAGTCCAGGGCTTGTCAGCAGTTGCCGCAACCTCAAGCACCGATTGACCCTCTTCCTCACCCGCGCTGATTTCCATCGTCGCGTTATAGGCAGGCATACCCCGGATAATCTCCAGTCCCTGCTCGATTTCTCGCAGGTTGGCCGACTTACCGACCAGATCAGGAAAGACCATCGCCTGCCAGACCGGACGGTCCTCGCCGTTAAATCGCACAGCGGACAATTCGCCCTCAACCACCGTGATGTCCAGCGACCGGTCCGCGATGTTCTGCTCCGGCAGATAGGCGCGCGCCGTCACATAGCCGCGATCAACATAGAGGAACGTGATCGCCTCCAGTGCGGCATTGATCCCCTCAATATCCAGACATTGCCCACGATAAGGGGCAAGCGCACCATCCACCGTCATGGCAGGCAGCAAGGTGATCCCGGTGACCGCGATGTCGTCAATCGGGATACAGGTGACCTGCGCCTGCGCAGCAGTTGTCATCAGAAAGAATGCGCCAGCTTGCAGCGCTGACCGGGCATGTAACATCAGGGTCAGGCTCAGTTCTCGTCCGTCTCAGCGAGGATACGCGCCTCGGTCCATTCACGGGCCAACCGCTGACCTTCGGCAACCTGTTCGGCTGTCAGTTGAGCCTCGATCTCACCGCGCAAGACACCGGCATCCGCCGGACCACGCACAACGGCCAGATTGGCGTAGGAATACGCTGTCACCGGATCGGGCGATGCACCTACCATCAGCAGCTTGGCATATTCATACATACTACCACCGGCATTCCCCAGATCAGCAGATTGCTTCAGATAGGTCGCCGCCTGCGCAACATTCCCTTCATCCAGCGCCGTCTGACTCAAAACGTTCATGGCCAGAATATTGCCCTGATCAGCAGCACTCTGCCAGTAGGTCAGGGCCTGACATCATCCGCGTCAACACCGCGACCCGCACGGTAGGCCAAACCACAGTTCAACTGACCATCCGCATCACCGGCATCGGCAGCCACGCAAAGCAACCGCGTCCCTTCAACATAATCGCGCAAAAGCACGCGGCCTTCGTGATACATCAACCCCAAACGTACCTGCGCCTTGGTTGAGCCACCCTCCGCCGCCGCAGAATACAGATTGGCCGCGCGCATCTCGTCCTGCTCGGTCCCCAATCCAAGTTCGAACAGACGGCCCAGATAAAACGCACCTTCCGCGTCACCTGTTTCATAAGCGGCAGCAAATTCGGTCGCAGCCCCCGACACATCCCCCGCATTCAACATCTCAACACCGGTCGTCACATCCGCAGAGGCCGAAACTGTCCACAAAGACGCGACAATACAAAGGGAATAGACAGGAAAATAGCGCATGTCAGAACCAATCGAGAGAGGGACAGGAGGGGGTGGATAGAACAACCAAAAGACGAATCGTCAACTCACAACTAGGGCCTGTTAACACTTAATCATCTCCACGATGAGGGCGACGTTCAGAAAGGCGCGGTACATGACATCAAGCTTTTCGAATCTTGAGAAGATACGTCGGAAGCCTTTCAGCAGTGTCGCCGCGTTTCTCAACGAGTGTACAGCGTAAGCTTCCGCGCCTTGGCGGGCCGGTCCAGGCAATATCTTCATCAACTCCGATAATAAGCGCTTTGTCTTCGAATTTGTGTTGCTTGCCTTCAATGTCCACAAGAACAAATCTGACAAAGACCGGATAGCCATCGTCAATTACGTCAGTTACCTCTACGTCCACCTCTAACATTGCAAATATACATCCTAAACAAAAGACTATCTGACTAAAGCGTTTCGAGTTTACCTTGAGACATCACATAAAATCGAAACGCGTACACCCTATCGGCTTATCACTGCGTTTCAGGATAAACTTTTGTCTCAGGTTTATCCCGAAACGCTTTAAGGCATACGTTGCTGCAAACAGACGCCCTGTCTCACGTATCCGCCGCCTCGCCGATATTATCCACGCCCCGTTCCTCCAGCAATGTCGTCAGCCAGTTGGGGTCCATTTCGGGGACGGAGGAGAGCAGCAGGTCCGTGTAGGGATGGTGCGGCGGGGTGAACATGGCGTCTTTGGGGCCCTGTTCGATCACCTTGCCTTGCTGCATCACCACCACCTCGTCCGCAATGGCGCGGACTGTGGCCAGGTCGTGGGTGATGAACATGTAGGCGAGGTTTAGCTCTTTCTGCAGATTATCCAGCAGCTTCAGGATGCCCTCAGCGACCAGTTGGTCCAGCGCGGATGTTACCTCGTCACAGATGATGAATTTCGGCTCGGCTGCCAGGGCGCGTGCTATGCCGATGCGCTGTTTCTGGCCACCGGATAGCTCGGGCGGGTAGCGGTTGTAGTATTTGCCGGGCTCCAGCTCGATCAAATCCAGCAACTCATCGACCCGGGTTTTCAGGTCCGCGCCGCGCAGGCCGGAATAGAACGCCGCCGGGCGACCAATGATTTCCGAGATGCGAACCTTTGGGTTCAGCGCGGTATCGGCCATCTGATAGATCATCTGTGCCTGGCGCAACTGGTCTTTGGACCGTTGGCGATAGTCAGCGGGCAACTCCTGGCCGTCAAACAGGATCTTGCCACTGGTGGGTGGCAACAGCCCGGTGATACAGCGCGCCGTGGTGGATTTGCCCGAGCCGCTTTCCCCCACAACCGCTGTGGTCATGCCGGGATAGATATCGAAGGACACGCCATGCAGCACGGGCGTGTCGCCATAGGACGCATCGACATTCCGCACAGAAACCACCGGCGTCGCCTCGTCGGGCCGGGCTTTTTGCGGGCGTTCAAAGCTGCGCACAGCCCAAAGGGATTTGGTGTAATCCTCTTGCGGGTTGGACAACATTTCCTCGGTGGGGGCGGTTTCAACCTCGTTGCCTTTCAGCAGCACTTTGATGCGGTCAGCCATCTGTGCTACGACTGCCAGATCGTGGGTGATGTAGATCGCGGCGGTGTTGAACTGATCGACGATATCGCGGATCGCGGCCAACACCTCGATCTGGGTGGTGACGTCCAGCGCGGTGGTCGGCTCGTCAAAGATGATAAGATCGGGACGGCACGCCATCGCCATGGCGGTCATCGCCCGCTGCAACTGCCCGCCAGAGACCTGATGCGGGTAGCGAAAGCCGATCTCGCGCGGGTTGGGCAGGCGCAGGCGCTCATACAGCTCCATCGCGTCTTCCTGCGCGGCCAGCCGCTTTTGCATCCGGTAATGCACCGGTGCCTCGGTATGTTGTTCGATCAGCCGGTGCGCAGGGTTGAACGAGGCCGCCGCCGATTGCGCGACATAGGCGATGCGAGAGCCGCGCAGCGCGCGCAGGTCCGAGGCCGGGGTTGTCGTCAACTCCATCCCATCGAATTCCACCGTGCCGCCGGAAATCCGGCAGCCATCGCGGGCAAACCCCATTGCGGCCAGACCAATGGTGGATTTGCCCGCACCACTTTCGCCGATCAGGCCCAGTACCTCGCCCCGGCGCAGATTCAGGTCGATGCCATGGACGATCTCGACCCAGTTTTCATCGGAATACCCTTCGATGCGCAGATCGCGGATTTTCAGCAGAAGATCTTTGCTCATCGACTTACTCCTTAAGCCCAGAGGACCGGAACAGCATCCAGTCGACGACGAAGTTGACGGCCACGGTCAACAGGGCAATGGCCGCAGCTGGGATCAGCGGTGTGATCTCTCCGAACGAGATCAGCGTTGCGTTTTCCCGCACCATCGATCCCCAGTCGGCGGTGGGTGGCTGGATGCCAAGGCCCAGAAAGGACAGGCCCGCCAGCAACAGGAAAACGAAGCAGAACTCCAGCCCGAATTCCGCAATCAGGGGCGCGGTGGAATTGGGCAGGATTTCCTTGCGGATCAGATAGCCGGTGCCTTCGCCGCGTAGCTTCGCAGCCTCGATATAGTCCATGACCACGACGTTGCCCGCTACAGCTCGGGTCAGCCGGAACACGCGCGGCGAATAGATGATGGCAACCGTGATCACCAAAACGGTGACGTTGGTGCCAAAAATCGACAGCAGCAGCAGTGCGAAGATCAGCGATGGCACGGACATGATCACATCGGCAAAACGCCCCATAAACTGATCGAACCAACCGCCTTTGGTGGCCGCAAACATGCCCGCTGCCGCGCCGACGAAAAACGCCAGGAACGTCGCCATCAGGGCCAGCCCGACAGTGTTGCGCGCACCGTAGATAATGCGGCTGAGCATATCGCGGCCGATCTGGTCAGCGCCCAGCAGCATCTTTTCATCTGCCGGGGCAAAGGCGGATGCGATCACCTCGGCCTCGCCAAACGGCGCGATGACGGGGGCAAAGATGCCGAGGATGGCGTAGGTGAAGATCACGAACATGCCAAAGGCTGCGGTCAGCGGCGCAGTTCGCAGGGTTTTGGCAAGTTCGCGAGGCGCAAGGGCAACCAGAAACTCGCGAAAGCAGTAGGACACGCCAATGGTCAGCGCCAGAATACCGGCCGCTTTGACGATAAACTCCAACGCCGGAACACCGCCGATGATCCCGACAACGAAGGAGACCAGCGTCAGTGAGAACAGCAGGATAAAGACCTTGCGCTGATTGAAATGCGCCGCCAGCGAGGAGGCCGCGATGAGAACGGCATAGTAGCCTATGACAAATACACTCATGACTGCCTCACTTCGGGTGCCGCAGGCGCGGGTTGGTCAGGATCGCCCCGACATCCGCTGCAAGGTTCAAAAGGATGAAGGTCGCGGCAAAGATCAGGCAGCAGGCCTGCACCACCGGGAAATCTCGCTTGGCCACGCTGTCCACCAGCAACTGGCCGATGCCGGGATAGACGAACACCACCTCGACCAGCACAACGCCGGTGATCAGATAGGCCAGGTTCAGCGCCACAACATTGATGATCGGGGCCCAGGCATTGGGCAGGGCGTGATGCACGATCACCTTCCACGCCGGTGCGCCTTTCAGCCGGGCCATCTCAATATAGGGGGAGGCGAGTAGGTTGATGATCGCCGCCCGTGTCATCCGCATCATATGCGCCAGCACCACCAGCACCATGGTCAGCGCGGGCAGGAAGGTGCGGTGCAGAAGCTCGGTGAAGGACATGTCCGCCTTCAGGCTGGCAATCGCCGGGAAATAGCCGGTTTTAACCGAGAGATAGAGGATCAGGATGTAGCCCAGAAAAAACTCCGGCGACGAAATCGCCGTTAGCGCCATGATATTGGCCATCCGATCAAACAGCGTGTTGCGCAGCAGGGCGACGATGATGCCCAGCAGGATCGCCACGGGGACCGCGATCACCGCAGCATAAGCCGCCAGAAACAAAGTATTTTTCAGGCGCGGGCCAATCGATTCGCTAACGCTTGCACCCGAGATCAGCGAGGTTCCGAAATCCCCGGTCACAGCCCCGCCAAGCCAGTCCAGATACCGCATAGGCGCTGGCCGGTCGAGGCCAAGCTGATCGCGCAGGGCGCGCAGGTTATCCTCAGTCGCGCCTTGACCCAGAACCGCCTCGGCAATGTCGCCGGGCAAAGCCTCAACCGCGAAGAAAATCAGAACCGATATGACCAGAAGGGTCAAAAGGCCAAGGCCAAGGCGCTTGGTAATCAGTGTCAGGACGTCCTCCATCCCTCACTACCTTTCCCCGCCTTTTTCATGGCGGTGTGGTTGTTGGGTGGGGCCGCGCGTTGGCACGGCCCCCCGAAATCGTCGGGCGATCAGCCTTCGAACCACCAGCGCGAACAGGCGCGGGCGCCATCGCATTGCCAGCTGGCGGCAAGGTTCTCGCCATGCTTTACGTTGGCACGCCGCGCATAGACGAAGTTGGTGAACATCGGGATGATGGTGCCACCGTCATCGCGGGCCAGCATGGCCATCTCGCGATATTGTTCGGCGCGTTTGGCTTCATCCAGCTCGGCCTTGGCCTCGCGCAGCAATACGTTGAAACGTTCGTTCTGCCAGTGGCTTTCGTTCCAGGCTGCGTCATCCTTGTAGGCAAGGCTGAGCATCACATCAGGGGTCGGACGCGCCCCCCACTGCACGACGCAGAATGGTTTTTTCAGCCAAACATCGGAATAATATCCGTCATTTGGCTCCCGCGTGACATTGATGTTGATGCCTGCTGCCTTGGCCTGTTCGGCGTAAAGCACGCACATATCAACCGCACCGGAATAGACCGAGTCTGCAACCGACAGGTTCACCGACAGCCCCTCAGCCCCGGCTTTCTTCAGCAGGGATTTCGCCTCATCAGGGTCATAGGCCCGCTGCGGGATGTCACCCGGGTGATAGGGCTGGTTAGGCGCGATATGGAAATCATTGCCCGGGATGGCTGTGCCAAAGGCGATCTTCTCGATGATCTCGTCCCGGTTCATTGCTAGTTTCATCGCGTTGCGCACATCCGGGTTATCGAACGGTGCCTGATCGCAGAACATCGGCATGGTGATGGCGGCTGCCGAAGGTACGTTGTCGATCTCGATATTCGGATCACGTTGCAGCAGGGCGAGGGTTTTCAGCTCCAACTGGGTGATGGCATCCACATCATCGGTGACCAGCGCGGTCTGGCGCGCGTTGGGGTCGTTCAGGACGGTCAGCTCAACCTCATCAAAATAGGCGCCCTCCAGATGCCAGGCATCATGGCGCACCAGCTTTGTGCCGACGCCGAATTCATGATCCACGATCTTGTAAGGGCCGGTGCCGTCACCCGACTGCCAGTCAATGCTGCCATCGTCATTCGCCGGGCAGATCGCCAGGTGATAGTCGGTCATCAGCCAGGGCAGATCAGCATTACCCGAGGCCAGCTTGATGGTGATCGTGTAATCGTCATCCTTGACGATATCGGTCACATCGGTCAGCAGCGCCTTGGCGGCAGAGGTCGATGTGTCACCGCGGTGGTGGTTCAGCGAAGCAATGACGTCATCCGCCGTCATTTTCTTGCCGGAATGGAAGCTGACATTCGGGTTCAGCTTGAAGGTCCATTCCGCAGCACCCGGTGCAGCAGACCATTCCGTTGCGATATCCGGACCAAGCGAGTTGTCAGGCTCGATCAGGGTCAGATAGCTGCGATAGGTATGCGCCAGCTGGATCATTGAGAAGGAAACATAGGTGCCCGGATCATGCGTGTCCGAGGTGTTGCCGTCATGCGTGCCCAGACGGAACGTGCCACCCTTGGCCGGTTGCGCCAGTGCCGATGAGGTCCAGAGTCCCCCTGCTGCAGATGCCGCCAGCCCCGCCGCCGTGGCGTGGTGCATGAAGTCGCGCCGGGACAAACGCCCCATGCGTGCTTCGGCTGCAATCTTATCAATAGAATCCGGGGTCTTCTTCTTCATCGGTCACTCCGCTTCGTATGTTGGGAAAATGCCCTGACGTGACCTTGTCGCACGTCTTATCTGGTCCCTGCATGAGGCCGGGCCGATTATGTTCTGGGCCGCATTTTTGCGTTGCGTCCTAAGCCAAACATGTTTGAGCAGCGTAATCCACCCCTTGCAGGGATTTTCTTTTTGCACTCGCAAATGTTTGTATTTGAAGGGGAAAATTATGTGATAGCAAAGCTTCACGATGGTTTGACTTGGATTGGGCGCACCCGGCGCGGAATGAAATGCCACCTGATACGCTGATTATTATGGTCAAGGAACCGCGACCGGGGCGGGTCAAAACCCGGCTGGCTGCGGATATCGGGACGGTTCCGGCGGCATGGTGGTATCGGCATCAAACAACGGCCCTGATCCGTCGGCTGGGGCGCGACCCGCGCTGGCGCACGGTGCTTGCCGTCGCACCGGATACGGAGGGGTTGGCCAGCCGGATCTGGCCCGCGGATCTGGCCCGTCTGCCGCAGGGGCGCGGCGATCTTGGGGACCGGATGCGGCGGGTGATGGCTGCCTGCCGCCCCGGGCGGGTGGTTTTGATCGGGTCCGACATTCCGTCAATCCGCCCGTGTCATATTACCCGCGCCTTTGCTGCCTTTGGCCGGGCAGAGGCCGTGCTGGGGCCTGCACCCGATGGTGGATACTGGCTGATCGGTTCCAGGCACACTCTGCCGTCCGAGGCGTTCCGCGACGTGCGCTGGTCCGGGCCGCATGCTCAGGCCGACACCTTGCGGAGCCTTGGGGGCCTGCACGTCAGGCTGACGGATGAGCTGTCCGATGTGGATCAGGCGGACGACCTTTTGCAAATGAAGGGTGGGTCATGAAGCTTTTATGTCTGAACGTCTGGGGTGGGCGCGAACATGCCCCTTTGATGGATTATCGCGACGGCGATCACAGATTGCCGCAGCGCGCGGCGCTCTATTCGGAAATCGCGGCGGCTTTGCCGGATCACGCGGGGATGTTCTGCCCGGCCGCCCGAGGTGATCTGTGGGTCGGGGAACAGGCCGTGCCGTCCTTCTGGGGGCTGGCCACCTTTGTGCGCAATACGATACCGGTGATCAGCCAGCGGCAAGGTTTTGTGCACAAAACCTATGGCGCAGATGGCTATGGAGATCATCCACGATCCCGCAATGCGCATGCGATACGGCTCTACGATCATCAGGCCAACCGGGCAGTCACCGTTTTGCAGACGCATGGGCTGCGGGACCCGGCGGGCAAGCATGACACGCCAGAACGTCAAAAGCAGGCCGATCGGCTGGCCAAAATGGCGCGCGCTGTTGCCGAGCCGGGTGACGCGCTGATCATATGTGGCGACCTGAATGTTGAGCCGCAAAGCGAAACATTGCGCATCCTAGGTGACCTTGGTTTGACAGAGCTGGTCACAACCGGCGGGTTTTCCGGTACCCGCAGCGCGCTCTACCCCAAGCCCGGTCGGTTCGCCGATTACATGCTGATCAATGATCGCGTGAAGGTCACCCGGTTCGATGTCATCTCGACCCCGGTCGTTTCGGATCATTGCCCATTGCTACTGGATTTCTGACGCCGCCCCGATGGGCGATGACATGATGCCGAAACCCGACGCGCCCTACTGTGCCGCAGCCCCCAAATCGTCCCAGTTGAAGCGCTTTTCCAGAAGCTTCATCAAGTCTGCCGCAGGGCCAACGCCCGCCATAAGATCACCCGGCGCTGCAGCGATCATCTGACTGACGCATTTCTCCATTTCGTGGTCACGCAGCATTGCCGCGATAGAATCAACAAACTGGCTGGCATAGTTCAGGCTGTCCGGGTCACGCGTGGCCAGCGCCACGCGAAGCAACTCACGCGCGTTGCGCAAGTCTTCACGGATGGCATCAGCGCTGGCGGCTGGTTTCAGGAACGGCTGTGGGATATGACCCTTGCGCCGCTCTTCGCCATCTTCAAGCACTGATAGAATACAATCCTGAAATGCTGCAATGCCACCAACCGGTTTGACCAATGTCGCATCGGCCCCCGCGTGTCTGGCTGCCGGGCCCCAATCGTCCAGATCGCCGCCGCTGAAGGCGATCACTGCCGGGCTGGGGACCGATTTTGCCATGGTCGAGATCAGGTCAAGGCCATCGCCATCAGGCAACCCCAGATCAACCATCACGACATTCGGTCGAAACACCGCCAGATGCCGCTTGGCCGAGGTCAGGCAATCCGCCCGCCGCAACCGCGCGCCTGAGGCCACCGCCATCAGCCGCAATGCCTCGGACGCGCACAGGCTGTCTTCCACCAGCATGATGGTCACGCCCAGCAAGCATTTGCGCCGTGCTGTTCTTTGAGCATTGATCGGCTTGAGTTCGAATTCATCCATCGGGTCACCTCGGTACTTCGCACCAGGCAACTAAAGTCGAACAAAGTTAAAGACCGCTGAACGGCTGGCATGGAAACCTGTCAACGCGCGGTCATTCCGCCCATAAAACAGAAAAAGCCCCGGCAAAGACCGGGGCTTTTCAGAACTTTAAGGCAGATCAGCAGGCGGCGACGGCCCGCTTCGTCATCACGCCAACCAGATGCGCGCGATATTCTGGCGTGCCGTGGATATCCCCGATCTTGCCATCAGCGGTATCGCTGACACCATCCAGCGCATCTGCACTGAAATTGCCATTCAGCGCCTCTTCGCCCGCCGTCCAGCGGTAAACTCCATCCTCTGACGCACCGGTCACGGCCACGCGGACCCCATCAGCCGTCTTGGCAACAAACACAGCTACCAGCGCAAACCGCGATGCGGGCTGCTCGAATTTCTGGTAATTCGCCGCCTGCGGGATCGGGAATTTCACAGCGGTGATAATCTCCCCTTCCTCCAGCGCCGTTGTGAACATGCCCTGGAAATAGTCGTCCGCCGCGATCTCTCGCGTGTTGGTGACGATCGTGGCACCCGAGGCAAGCGCCGCCGCCGGATAGCACGCCGACGGGTCGTTATTGGCCAGACTGCCGCCGATGGTGCCGCGATTGCGCACCGCCGGATCGCCGATATTGCCCGCCAGAGCCGCCAGTGCTGGATAGGCGCTGGCACCCGCCGCAACCTCCGCATGGGTGGTGGCGGCGCCTATGGTCAGGACACCGCCGCTTTCCGAAATGCCCTTCAGTTCGGCAATTCCGGTCAGGCTGACCAATGTGCCGGGGCTGGCGAGGCGCTGTTTCATGGTGGGGATCAGCGTCTGGCCACCGGCCAGCGGCTGCGCATCCTCGCCCAGGGCGGCGACGGCTTCTGCGACACTGCCGGGCTTTACCAGGTTAAAGTCGTACATGACTGTTTCTCCGTTCTGTTCCGTCGGCCCCGGGGGCTGCCCCGGGGCGCAATGCTTAGCCGTTCATCGCCGCCCAGACCCGGGACGGGCTGGCGGGCATGTCGATATGGGTGATGTCACTGCCGCCAGAGCGGACCGCATCCACCACCGCGTTGATCACCGCAGGGGGCGAGCCGATCGCGCCCGCTTCGCCGCAACCCTTCACACCCAGCGGGTTGTGCGTGCAGGGTGTCGCGCAGGAATGATCGACGTCGTAGGATGGCAGATCATCGGCGCGCGGCATGGTGTAATCCATATAAGACGCGCTGATCAGCTGGCCGTTTTCATCATAGACGCAGTTTTCCAACAGCGCCTGACCGATGCCCTGGGCCAGACCGCCATGCACCTGACCCTCGACAATCATCGGGTTGATGACATTGCCGAAATCATCTGCGGCCGCAAAGCTGCAGATGGTGACCTTGCCGGTGTCCTTGTCGACCTCAACCTCGCAGGCATAGGCCCCGGCGGGATAGGTGAAGTTGGACGGATCGTAAAACGCCGTTTCCTCAAGCCCCGGCTCGATATCCTCCAGCGGGTAGTTATGGGGGACATAGGCGGCAAGGGTCACATCGGCCCAGGCAACCTTTTTGTCGGTCCCGGCAACCGAGAATTCGCCGTTCGCCAGTTCCACATCACCCTCGGCCGCCTCCATCAAGTGGGCCGCGATCTTTTTGGCCTTATTGATGACCTTTTCCGTGGCACGGACCATGGCAGACCCACCCACTGCGAGGGAGCGGGAGCCATAGGTTCCCATGCCCATCGGCGTTTTGGAGGTATCGCCATGCACGATGTCAACCTGGCTTTCGTCGATCCCCAGCATCTCAGCAATCACCTGCGGGAAGGTGGTTTCATGCCCCTGCCCATGACTGTGTGAGCCTGTCAGGACGGAGATGGAGCCGGTCGCGTTGACCCGCACCGTGGCACTTTCATAAAGCCCAGCGCGCGCGCCAAGCTGGCCGACAAGGTTCGACGGTGCGATGCCGCAAGCCTCAATATAGCTGGAAATGCCAAAACCGCGCAGCTTGCCATTGGCCTCGGACTGCGCCCGGCGGGCGGCAAATCCGTCGCGGTCCACCATTTCCAAAAGCTTATCCATGGTGGCATCGTAATTGCCGGTGTCATACTCAACCGCCACCGGGGTGGCATAAGGGTACTGATCGGGTTTGACGAAGTTGCGTCGCCGCAGTTCCACCGGGTCGATGCCCATTTCGATGGCGGCCTTGTCGATGACACGCTCCAGTTGGAACGTTGCCTCGGGGCGACCCGCCCCACGATAAGCATCGACAGGCACGGTGTTGGTAAAGACGGCCTTCACGTTCACATAGATCAGCGGCGTGGTGTAATTGCCCGCCATCAGCGTGCCATGCAGCCATGTCGGAACCGAGGGCGCAAAGGTCGACAGATATGCCCCCATATTGGCCAATGTATCGGTGCGCAGGGCGAGGAACTTGCCGTTCTCATCCATCGCCAGTTCGATCTTGGTGACATGGTCACGCCCATGCGCGTCGGTGATGAACGCCTCGGACCGGCTGGAGGTCCATTTCACCGGACGCCCCACCGCCTTGGACGCGAAGGTCACAAAGGCCTCTTCGGCATAGTGGAAGATCTTAGAGCCGAAGCCGCCGCCGACATCGGGGGCAACGACGCGCAGTTTATGCTCTGGAATGCCAAGCACGAAGGCCCCCATCAGCAGCCGGATGACATGCGGGTTCTGGCTGGTGGTGTAAAGTGTGTGCTCGTCAGTCGAGGCATCGTAATCGCCCAGAGCGACACGCGGCTCCATCGGGTTGGCCACCAGACGGTTGTTGGTTAGTTCCAGCGTGGTGACATGATGGGCATTCTTGATGGCCTCATCAACGGCGTCCTTGTTTTCCTCCACAAAGCCCCAGTCGTAGCAAAGGTTGGAGGTCAGATTGTCATGCACCTTCGGCGCGCCATCTTTCAGCGCCTCGGCCATGTTGATGACGGCGGGCAGCTCTTCGATATTGATATCGACGGCCTCGGCGGCATCGCGGGCCTCTGCGGCGCTTTCCGCGACAACCGCGGCAATCGGGTCGCCAACATGGCGCACCTTGCCTGCGGCCAGAACCGGGTGGCCGGGTTCCTGCATGGCTTCGCCGAAACGGTCGGTAACCTGCCAGCCGCAGGGCAGGCCACCAATGCCTTCAAAATCGGCTGAGGTGAAGATTTTCAGAACACCCGGCATGCCTTCGGCTGCACTGGTGTCGATGTTCCGGATCGTTCCGTGCGCCACATCCGACCGGATGAAGTGCACATATGTCTGACCATGAACAGAAATGTCGTCAGTGTATTTGCCTTTGCCGGTCAGAAACCGGACGTCTTCGCGCCGTTTGCTGCTGGCACCTATGCCTTGATCCTTTGGCATGTCTTCCTCCCTGATTGGCTGCTGCTGGCTGATCGCGGGGCGGTTGGTCCGCCTGAGTAGGGTGGGTTTAAACCCACCCTACTGCGTTACGCTGAGGCAGCGGCCTGTATGGCTTTGACGATGTTGTGATATCCGGTGCAACGGCAGATATTGCCTTCCAGATAGTCGCGTATTTCCGCCTCGGACGGGTTGGGATTCTCGTCCAGAAGGGCCGCCGCCGACATCACCATGCCCGGGGTGCAAAAACCGCATTGCAGACCATGATGGTCCTGAAACGCCTGCTGGATCTTGCCCAGCGACCCGTCCGCATTGGCCATACCCTCGATGGTCGTGACCTCGGCCCCTTCGGCCTCTCCTGCGAACATGGTGCAGGCTTTCACAGCATTGCCGTCAACATGCACGACACAAGCGCCGCATTGGCTGGTGTCGCACCCGACATGGGTGCCGGTCAGGCGCAAGTTCTCGCGCAGGAAATCGACCAGAAGGGTGCGCCCCTCGACGTCTCCTGATACGGGTTTCCCGTTCACCGTCATGGTGACTTTAGTCATCTGGGTACCTCCCCTATATCGCAATTCAGCGGCCCGGTTGGGTCCGGGAGCCGACATGCAAACGCGATTCCGGATCGCGTCATCAGAGAGAGTGTGAGATGTTTCGGCCCAGCGGAAAAGAACTTTTTTCTGTTGGGCCAGTACAGACGCCACTGCACAAGGCAGATCATCCTGTGTTTTTGCTATCAGCCAAAGATGAAATCGTTCTGCGTGATATCCTCGTTCGCCAACTGTGATTCGACAAAGATCTCGAAATCGGTACCGCCATCTCCGTCGGTGTCTACAAAGATACGGAAATCACCGCCGCCTAGCTCAACAAAACGCACTTGCGCGTCACCGCCTCCGTCGAAACCATTCTCTCCGATGAACTGCATCGGGCCGAAATCGCTCAGGTCGATCCGGTCGCCCTGCCAACCGGCGAAGTCCCAGATCGCCATGGTAGCACCGTCCGCGATCTCATTGTCGTGGAAAATGAACTCATCAGCGCCGCTACCGCCATCGGCCCGGTCCCCAGTTCCCAAACGAATGCGATCGTTCCCGTCGCCGCCGAACATGGTGTCGGTGCCGTTGCCGCTATAGAACGTATCGTTGCCGTCGCCGCCATACATGCTGTCATTGCCGTTATCGCCATACATGCGGCCATCACCATCGTCGCCATTGATGATGTCTGCGCCATTCCCACCGCGCATAAAATCATCCCCGTCGCCGCCAAAAAGCTCATCACTGCCGCCATCGCCAAGAAGGAAGTCGTCGTCATCACCGCCTTCAAGCCGGTCATCCCCGCCGCCGCCAAACAGAAAGTCGCGTCCCGTCCAGCCGATAAGGCGATCAGCGCCGCTGCCACCAAATACTACATCGTTCCCCGCACCACCGGAGATGACGTCGTTGCCGTCAAGACCGTAGATGGTGTCGTTTCCATCAAGTCCCAAAATCAAGTCGCCCTCGATGGTACCGTTGATGAGTTCGTTGTTGTCCGCACCTACCAGTATTGCCATTTTAGATGCTCCGATTGGATTGAGTTGTGTCCAGTGGTCGTTCCGACCGGATACCGGGTTCAAACAGAACAAGTAGCGGCGACCATGACCTGAGAGAGGCATAGCAATGGCCTGAACATCTCTACCATGTTGCGGGACATCATAGTTACCGAGGCCACCAAACGGGTGTAGCCCCGGCAGGGACGTTCAGTGATACTCTGAATAAACCACACCGCTGTCGTAGACCTTGGCATCGGTCAGTTGCAGCAATTTGGTTTCCCGCATCCCGGCAAATAGCGGAATGCCCTGGCCCAGCAGGATCGGCGCGCGTTTCAGCCGCAGCAGGTCGATCCGGCCATGCTGCTCCAGAAACCCGGCAAACTGCCCGCCACCGCACAGGTAAATATCGCCACCTTTGGCTTGGCGCAGGCCATCAACCACGCTCAGCCAATCATCCCGGTGGACCTGTACCTCTGCCCCTTCAGGCAGGCTTAGGCTTTGCGAGAAGATATGGTGATCCATATGCGGATAGGCTTTCGCCCCGGGCGGCAAGCCAAAACGATAGCCAACCTCATAGGTCGCCCGCCCCATAAGTACGGTGTCATAGGTCTGCAGGCGGGCCTGATAGGCCGCTACATGGTCGCCCTCAAGCGGAAAGGCAGAAAAATCGCCGTCAGATGCAGCGATATAGCCGTCAAGACTGACGGCCACGTCATAGATGATATGTCGCAAGAGAATTCTCCGATCAGGTATGGGGAAAACGCCGGCCAACAGCCAGCACATCAACAGATTTTCCGGGGTCCCGGTGTCAGTTGGTCATCCCACCACACTCCTGATTGGTTCCATCAACCTATCAGTGCCGTGTCGCCGGTCAAGCATTTGCGGTCGGACGGGGTAGCATCAATTGAAATACTGAAGACACCACATCAGTTCGGCCATCATCTTCGACCAATCAAATTGCCTTAGGCCGCACCTACCTTCGGCGGAACAGGCCCATGCAGTCGAACCTGTATCTCAGATGCAAAAGACCCAGCACCAAAGGGATCGCCAGTAACAGCACCCACAGATGGGAAACGATCACAGCCACCTGCGTTTGAAAGATCGAGGCTGTGTTCATCGCCCCATCCGATGTACTCAGAACCAGAGCAGTGAACAGATTGTTAGCCAGATGCGCACCAATGGCCAGTTCCAGCCCGTCATCAAGCACGGTCAGCAGACCAAAGAACAAGCTGAGCAGCAGATAGACCGGCACCACGCTCGCAAAACCGTTCCGAAACTCCGGGTTCGAAAGATGGACGATGGCAAATAGACCGGTTGTCATCAAAAGCGGCCAGATGGGAGTTGCAAACATCCGGGCGAACGCCTGCAAAAGATAGCCGCGAAACAGAACCTCTTCTGCAGCGACCTGTAGCGGCAAAAGCAAAACCGTGATGGCCAGCAGCGGCAGGAACGCCGAGGTTTTGTACTGATAGGACAGCAGCTCCGAAGGAACCGCCAGCAACACCAGACCGCCCGCGATGACAAACCAAGCCAGCCCCGCCGTTGCGACACGTCTAAAGTCAAAGCAATGACGGCTTGTCAGAACCGACAATAGGCCGCGCGCATGTATCACGCGCAGACACGTAACAAGGGCAATCAGCGCAACTGCAAAGGGCACAAGCATGACAACCAGCGCCATATTGGAACCGACACCGATCTGCCCTAACCCCCCTGCCGCAAGCAACTGGTCGAGTTCAGCCTCGCTGAAGCCGCCTTTCCGAGCGTAAACTGTCACGAGGGCAATAAGTGGGATATGCCCCGCGACAAAGGCCAGGATGGTTATCAGAAGGGTGAGGGCGTAGCGCCACCACTGGTTCTTACCCGGCGAAGATTGCATTAGAAACATGGCCTGATCCCACAACTTGAGTTCGGTGTCACCTGTCGTCCTGAAGCGAAAACACGTCTTCAACGGAAAGCTTGAAATGACGCGCAATGCGCAATGCTAGATCTAGTGAGGGTGCATAGCGCCCGCTTTCGATAGCGATGATCGTTTGCCTTGAAACGCCAAGCGCATCGGCCAGTGACTGTTGCGTCTCGAACGGGTCCGCCTCGCGCAGGCTGCGCACCCTTGTGATGACCTTTGCGGGTTTCATCCGCGTACATCCTGAACAACGGCAGTGATCATTCGTGCCACGGCGGCGATTGCGCTGATCGTAATCAACGCAAAAACCAGAGCTTCCGGGCGCGTCAGACTGTAGGTGCCCAAACTGCCGGGGCCTGTCGATGCCTCATAGATGACCAAGGCGATAACGGCGAAAACGCCTGCCTCAAGGATGCGAGCACCGACCTGTTCGGCCCTGCCGTCCAAAAGCCGTTCTCTTTCGTCCGGAAAGGCCCTAGCGGTCGGTTTGCTGAGCCATTGTTGGACGAATATGATGATGCCAACCGTCCCAAGAAACCCGATGACAGCAAGCGCCATAAACATGGGGCTGCGATCCCCTGTGGTCAGGCCATCAGACATGGATATGAAAAAGCCTGTATAGGCCAAAACCACTGCAATAGCGGCCCAAAGCATGAGTTTTGCGTAGTGCGACATGGGTGATCCTCGTGTAAAGTATGTTTTACATAGAATGCTTTGAATTGAATGTAAAGCAAGCTTTACACCAAACCTCATCCTCCGAGAAAGACCCCGACCGCCCCGGGCAATAGGGTAACGGCGCACATTGCGCACCAACGCCGTACAAAACCACGACGCGCTATCAGATTGTTTTTGGCGGTTTGACCGATTGGATATCGAATAGGTCAGGCCGATATGCAGTGCCTAGAAAACCGAACGCTTCCCACGTGCAAGCTGAAATCCGTGGCCGTCAGCATTTACGCATTTTACACCGGTCGTCTCGATCTCACAGCGGTAGTTCAGAACCGACCAGGTGGAGCCATATCCAAGTTCCGGTGTAGGGTAGGGCCAGAAGACATCACCATGGCAGCTGACATCTTCCCGCGCGTTTCCTGTTGGTCCAAGCGTAAAGGTCGGGGTTTCATCAACACCGCATGCAGGATCAAGCGGTGGCGCCCAATCTGCTGAGAATACAAGGCAGATCAGCTGGTCACTATTCTCATATCCCGGCAAATCATCCGGCACATAACACAGGATGTTGCTCGATGGTGTCTTGAACGATGGCGCTTCAGCCCTGACGGCTGGTGCCAGAGAAATCAGCGCTGAAACAAGGGCGGCTTTGACGGTTTGCATCGGATGGCTCCATTGGTGCGCTGGTCCGCAGCCTGTTCAATTCGGATGCAAAAAAACAATACATTATCCATCGGCCCGGATGCGGATGTTGGTCGGGTCATGCGGGCTGTCGGCGACGACCTCAGCGGGCCAACGCTGGTTGAACATCAGCACCTCCAGCTTGGTTCCCGGCACAGCCTGATCCGGCGTCACATATCCCATACCAATGGATTTGCCATGCGCTACGGAATAGCCGCCCGAGGTCAGACGGCCCACCAGCGTATCGCCGGCAAACAGCGCCTCGCGGCCCCAGGGGTCAGCATCGGGCGGGCCGTCGATCATCAACGTGACGCAGGAAGAGCGGATACCTTTGGCCAACATCGCCTCTTTGCCGTGGAAATCCTTGGACAGGTCAACGAAGCGATCCAGCCCGGCCTCCAGCGGGGTGGCATCGCGGCCCAGTTCGGTGCCGAACGCGCGATAGGATTTTTCCTGCCGTAGCCAGTTTTGCGCCCGCGCACCGACCAGTTTCATGCCGTGCTTAGCGCCAACCTCCATCAAACGATCGAACAGGTAGGTCTGGAATTCCACCGGGTGATGCAACTCCCATCCCAGTTCACCGGTATAGGCCACGCGCACGGCGACAACCGGGCACTGGCCCAGTTCGATCCTGTGTACTGACAACCAGGGGAAGCGAGCGTTGGACAGGGCCGTATCCGGGTCCGGATCAACGATCAGTTCGCGCAGAATGTCGCGGGATTTCGGCCCGGCCAGCGCAAAGCAGCCATAGCGAGTCGTCCAGTCCTCGACATTGATGCGGCCGAAGTCCGGCTCCTTGTCTTCGACCGCTTTCAACAGATTGTCCCGATCATAGGCATGCCACGCCCCGGCCGAGATCAGGACCCAATGCTGCGGAGTCTCACGCAGGATGGTGTATTCCGTGCGGGTCGTGCCCGCCCCGGTCAGGGCGTAGGTCAGATTAATGCGATAGGGTTTGGGCAGCTTGTTGGTGGTGAACCAGTCAAGAAAGCCTTCCGCCCCGGGGCCGGTCAGCACATGGCTGGCAAAGGCCGAGGCGTCAATCAGACCGGCGGTTTCGCGGATCGCCTTGGCCTCCTCGACGGCATAGTCCCACCAGCCGCCACGGCGGAAGCTGCGGGTCGTCTTGTCAAAATCCGCCGGTGCATCTTTGGGGCCGAAGTAATTCGGCCGCTCCCAACCGTTGACCTGCCCGAACTGGGCACCCAGCGCCTTTTGCCGGTCATAGGCGGGGAAGGTGCGCACGGGGCGGCACGCCTCGCGTTCTTCGTCGGGGTGATGCAGGACATAGACGTGAGAATAGCATTCCTCGTTCTTGCGCGCGGCATAGTCCGTGGTCATCCAGTCCTGACCATAGCGTTTGGGATCAAGGCTGGCCATGTCGATCTCGGCCTCGCCCTCGACCATCATCTGCGCCAGATAATACCCCGTGCCGCCCGCCGCCGTGATCCCGAATGAGAACCCTTCAGCCAGCCACATATTGCGCAGACCCTGCGCCGGGCCAACCAGGGGGTTGCCATCGGGTGTATAGCAGATCGGCCCGTTGAAATCGTCTTTCAGGCCCACGGTTTCCGAGGATGGGATGCGGTGGATCATCGACAGGTACTCCGCCTCGATCCGGTCAAGGTCCAGTGGGAACAGGTCAGCCCGGAAGCTGTCGGGAACGCTGTGCAGGAACCGCGCCGGTGCGCCATCCTCATAGGGGCCAAGGATCCAGCCGCCGCGTTCCTCGCGCACATACCATTTGGCATCGGCATCGCGCAGCACCGGATGTTCGCCATGGGTCTTGCGATACTCCACCAGCGCGGGGTCGGGTTCGGTGACGATGTACTGATGCTCAACCGGGATTGCCGGGAACCGGATACCCAGCATCTTTGCGGTGCGCTGGGCGTGGTTGCCGGTGCAGGTCACGACATGCTCTGCCGTGATCTCGAACGGCTCTTCGGGGATCAGGTTGCCGCCCTTTTCCACCATCTTATGCCCTGAGACGACCCATTCCGATCCGGTCCAGCGCATCCCATCCACCTGCATGCGGCGGTAAATCTCGGTCCCGCGTTGCCGGGCCCCCTTGGCCATCGCCTGGGTGACATCGGCAGGGTTAATATAGCCGTCCGTGGGATGATACAGCGCGCCTTGCAGATCTTCGGTCCGAACCAGCGGCCAGCGATCCCGGATCTGTTCCGGGGTCAGGAACTCGTACGGAATGCCCACAGTTTCCGCGGTGGAGGCATAAAGCTGGAACTCATCCATCCGGTCGCGGCTTTGGGCCATGCGTAGGTTGCCGACCACCGAGAAACCGGCATTCAATCCGGTCTCTGCCTCCAACTCCTTATAAAGCTTTACCGAATAGTCATGGATATGACTGGTCGCGTAGCTCATGTTGAACAGCGGCAGCAGCCCGGCCGCGTGCCAGGTGGAGCCTGAGGTCAGTTCATCGCGTTCCAGCAGAACCACATCTGACCAACCGGCCTTGGCCAGGTGATAGGCAATCGACGCCCCAATCACACCGCCCCCGACAATCACTGCGCGCGCATGGCTTTTCATCACCGAACCCTCCGTCAGACATTCTTTGAGCCTAATCGCTGACGGCGCGCGATGTCACGAAAGACCGACCTCCTCCGGCTGGTTCGCGACATCGACCCGCCCTTGAATGATGCAGGACGCGGGTCTACCCATGTCTTAACCGCATTTACCCCAGGGATTTTGTGATGAACCCGCTTCTGGCAGACTGGACCACCCCGTTCGGCATTCCCCCATTCGACAGCATCAAGGATGCGCATTTCGCCCCAGCGTTTGAGGCCGTTTTTGCCGAAGCGCGGGCGCGCATCGCCGGGATTGCGGATAATCCCGCAAAGCCGACCTTCGCCAACACCATTGAGGCGCTAGAGCTGGCCGATAAAGGGTTGGAGCGGGTGCTTTGCGTGTTTTTCAACCGCGCGGCCACCGACCTGAACGACGCGCTGCGGGGCCTGCAGCGGGATGTCAGCACCGAAATTGCCGCGTTCAATTCCGAAGTTTCAATGAACGCAGCCCTGTTCCGGCGTATCGACACGCTGCAAGAGCAGCGCGATGATCTGGGATTGACCGCAGAGCAAAAGCGGGTGCTGGATCTCTATCACCGCGATTTCGTGCGCAATGGGGCCAAACTGGCCGGTGCGGATCGGGATAGGTTGCGCGATATTCAGCAGGAGTTGGCACAACTGGGCACCGCCTTTACCCAGAATATGCAAACCGACGAAGAAACCTGGTCCATGACACTGGGCGAGGGCGATCTGGACGGGCTGCCAGATTTCGTTCGATCCTCTGCGAAGGCGGCGGCGCAGGAGCGCGGGACGGATGGCTATGTGATCACCCTGTCGCGGTCGCTGATCGTGCCTTTCCTGCAGTTCTCGACCCGTCGCGATCTGCGTGAAACGGCCTACCGGGCATGGATTGCGCGCGGAGAAAATGGGGGCGACACAGATAATCGTGAGATTGTCCGGCAAATTCTGAGCCTGCGGCACGACCGCGCGCAGCTTTTGGGCTATGAGAATTTCGCCGCATTCAAACTGCACCCGCAAATGGCACAAACCCCCAAGGCGGTTCGCGATCTGCTGATGCAGGTCTGGCAACCGGCAAAAGCCCGGGCCGAGGCGGATGCTGGGCGGCTGCAAGCCCTGATGCAGAAGGATGGTGTAAACGATACCCTCAGGGCCTGGGATTGGCGGTATTATGCCACCATCCTGCAAAAGCAGGACCATGATCTGGATGACGCCGAACTCAAGCCATATCTGCAACTGGATAACATCATCGAAGCCGCTTTTGACTGTGCCGATCGCCTGTTCGGACTGCGCTTCGTCCCGCTGGACGCGCCGGTGCCCCATCCTGATGCCCACATCTGGGAGGTCCGCAAGGGCGACCGGCATTTGGGCGTCTTTATCGGGGACTACTTCGCCCGGGCGTCCAAACGCTCCGGCGCGTGGTGCTCCAGCTTTCGCAGTCAGCACAAACTGGACGGGGAGGTCCGTCCCATTGCGATCAATGTCTGCAACTTCGCCAAGCCTGCCCAAGGCGAACCCGCGCTGCTGACCATGGACGACGCCCATACCCTGTTCCACGAGATGGGCCACGCACTGCACGTGCTGCTGTCCGATGTAAGTCATCCCTATATCTCGGGAACCTCGGTCGCGCGGGATTTCGTCGAATTGCCCAGCCAGCTTTATGAACACTGGCTGACTGTGCCAGAGGTTCTGGCAAAACACGCCCGCCATGCTGACACCGATCAGCCGATGCCCGATGACCTGATGCAACGGGTCAAGGCGGCTGAGAATTTCGATCAGGGGTTTGCAACGGTGGAATATGTCGCCTCGGCCCTTGTGGACCTGGCGTTCCATGACGGCCCGCCATCAGCCGACCCGATGGCACAACAGGCAGAGATCTTGTCGGAACTTGGCATGCCCGCAGCCATCAGCATGCGTCACGCAACACCACACTTCCAACATGTATTCTCGGGCGATGGCTATTCTTCTGGTTACTACTCTTACATGTGGTCCGAAGTCATGGATGCTGATGCTTTTGCTGCATTCAAGGAAAGCGGTGATGTATTCGACACAGACACAGCGGAGCGGCTCGAAAAAAGCATCTATTCAGCTGGCGGATCGCGTCCCGCAGATGAAACCTACGTGACGTTCCGCGGAAAACTGCCGACGGTGGATGCACTGCTGCAGCAGCGCGGATTGATTGATTAGGAGGCATTTGCCCTAGAAATAAGCGACAATTTCACTCATGAACACATCTTCGCCATCTTTTCGCCATCAAATACAGAGATTATGTTTACCTTCAGACATTTGAATGACGATAAGTTATTAAACCGTGATTAGCTACACTTGTCTATTGTTAGATAAGAACCTATACAGCCTCCACGACCTGCCGTTTTAGTGTTTAGTTGTGTAATGTTCGGAAATAATAAGTTACCCAACGGCAGCAACTTAGCAATCCGGGGAAAACGATGCTATGAGTGAACAACAATTTGTGGATAAGGGGGAAATTCTGGCATTGGCGTCAGATATTGTCGCGTCATATGTTGGAAATAACCCTGTCCAGCCAGACCAAGTGAATGAATTGCTTCGCTCGGTATTTGGAACAATGAACTCCCTGACAGATGAAGCCGCCAAACAGGCCGAAGAATTGGTTCCCGCCGTTCCTATCAAGAAGTCGGTTACCAACGATTACATCATCTGTCTTGAAGACGGCAAGAAACTGAAGATGCTGAAACGGCATCTGTCGACCGCCTATGGCCTGACGCCTGAGGAATATCGCGCCAAGTGGGGCCTGCCATCTGACTATCCGATGGTTGCACCAAACTACGCCAAGAAACGGCAGGAGTTGGCCAAGAAAATCGGTCTGGGCCGCAAGCCGAAAACGGCAACCAAGGCAGCACCAAAGTCGCGCGCCAAGGCAAAGGCCAAGTAACGGCCATTGCTTCAGAGGGCCTGAAAGGCTAAACGAACCGGCGGTGCAAGATATGCACTGCCGGTTTTTTATTGGGCCATTTGGGGCCGTTTTCCTGGGATCGCGACATGACCAAGCCTCGCAAGCTGTTCATTAAGACATATGGCTGTCAGATGAATGTCTATGACAGTGAGCGCATGGCCGATGCCATGGGCAAAGCTGGCTATGAGGTGACGGAGGATCAGTCGCAGGCTGACATGATCCTGCTGAATACATGCCATATCCGGGAAAAAGCCGCCGAAAAGGTCTATTCCGATCTTGGGCGCTTGAAGCCGCTGAAAGCCGCAAAGCCTGATCTGATGATCGGGGTCGCCGGATGCGTCGCACAGGCCGAGGGCGAAGAGATCATGGCGCGCCAGCCCTTGGTCAATCTGGTGGTTGGCCCACAGGCCTATCACCGGCTGCCGGGAATGGAAGAACAGGCGCGCGCAGGCAAGCGCCCCGTCGATACCGAGTTCCCCGAAGAGGACAAGTTCGACCACTTGCCGCGCGGTCCCAAAGCGAAACGCGCACCAACCGCATTTCTGACCGTGCAGGAAGGGTGCGACAAGTTCTGCGCCTTTTGCGTGGTGCCTTATACTCGCGGCGCTGAGGTTTCCCGCCCCGAAACCCGGCTGATGGCCGAGGCCCGCGATCTGGTGGAACGCGGCGTGGCCGAAATCACGCTTCTGGGCCAGAACGTCAACGCGTATCTCGGCCCCGATGGCTGGTCATTGGCACGCCTGATCCGCGAGATGGCCAGGATCGACGGCCTGGAACGCCTTCGTTTCACCACCAGCCATCCCAACGACATGGATGACGACCTGATCGCTGCACATGGCGAGATCGATAAGCTGATGCCCTATTTGCATCTTCCGGTGCAGTCAGGCTCGGACAAGGTGCTGAAGGCGATGAACCGCAAACACACCGCAGAAAGCTATCTGCGCCTGATAGAGCGTATTCGCGCGGCGCGGCCCGATATCGCCATGTCCGGCGATTTCATTGTCGGCTTCCCGGGCGAGGGGGATGCAGATTTCGAAGACACCCTCACGCTGTGCCGCGAGGTACGGTACGCGCAGGCCTATTCCTTCAAGTACTCTGCCCGCCCCGGCACACCCGCCGCTGGCCGCGATCAACCCGCCGAGGAGGTGAAGGCCGAACGTCTGGCCCGACTGCAGGCCCTGCTGACCGAACATCAGACGGATTTCCAGAACCAGATGGTGGGCAAGACCCTGCCCGTTTTGCTGGAAAAGCCGGGGCGGATGCCGGGCCAGATGGTGGGCCGCTCGCCCTATCTTCAGGCAGTCCACCTGCAAGCGGATGCTGCACAGGCAGGGCAAATCGTCGATGTGCGGATCACCACGGCCAACGCCAATTCGCTGGCCGGTGAAGCCGCGTGAGCGGTTATGACAGTGATTTGACGCTTATTCTGCTTGCACCGCGCATATGGGCTGAGGCACCATGAGCAAAGAACCACAAGCCGATGGAGCGAACTTGACGACCGAAGCCTTACAGGATGCCGCCCCGCATGCGGAAACCTTCGTCACGTTCCCAGACAACCGGCTTCTGATTGACCTGTGCGGCGAATATGACAGCCATCTGGCACGGATCGAACAAGCGCTTGATATCACCATCACGCGTCGCGGCAACGAACTGGGCCTTTATGGCGAATCAGATGCCACTGCGCGCGCCGAAGAAGTGTTGCGCAGCCTTTATCAGCGGCTGGAACAGGGCCGCGCCGTGGAACCGGGCGATGTGGACGGCGCGATCCGCATGGGCGATGCGCCGCAAGAAGCCCCGGATCAGATGGAAATGTTCAAGGGCAACGCGGTTGAGGTGCGTACCCGCAAACGCACTGTTGAACCCCGCACCCCGGCGCAAAAAGACTATGTCCGGCAGCTTTTCGCCAATGAACTGGTCTTCGGCCTAGGCCCTGCCGGCACCGGCAAGACGTACCTTGGCGTCGCCGTTGCCGTGTCGATGTTTATCGAAGGCCGCGTCGATCGCATCATCCTGTCCCGCCCCGCTGTTGAGGCAGGGGAGCGTCTGGGCTTTCTGCCCGGCGATATGAAGGACAAGGTCGATCCCTATATGCAGCCGCTTTACGATGCGCTGAATGATTTCCTGCCGGGCAAACAGGTCGCCCGCCTGATTGAGGAAAAGCAGATCGAGATTGCGCCACTTGCCTTTATGCGTGGGCGCACCCTGTCCAACGCTTTTGTCGTTCTGGACGAGGCGCAGAACGCCACCACCATGCAAATGAAAATGTTCCTGACCCGTCTGGGGGAAGGGTCCCGCATGGCGATCACCGGTGACATGACGCAGATCGACCTGCCTCGCGGCGTCATGTCGGGCCTGGTGGAGGCGGAACGCGTTCTTCGCGACGTCAAGGGCATCGGATTTACCCGATTTACCGCCACAGATGTCGTGCGCCATCCGATGGTTGCCAAGATCATCAACGCCTATGAGGCTGCGTCCAAAACGGATGTCTGACCGCGTTTCCATTCTGATCGAGGATGACCGGTGGGCGGCGATTGATCTGGCCCGGTTGACTGAAACCTGCCTGACCGAAACCCTGTCAGCACTGGATCTTGGGCAGGATTACGAAATCTCTGTTCTGGCCTGCGATGATGCGCGCATTGCCAACCTGAATGCCAGTTTTCGCGCCAAGCACACCGCGACAAATGTCCTCTCCTGGCCTATTGCAGAGCTGTCACCCGACACCCCTGGGGACGCCCCCCACCCGCCAGATCAGGAAGAACTCGGCGATATCGCACTGGCCTATGACACCATCAAGGCCGAGGCACAGGCCAGCGATGTGTCACTGACCGATCACACCACGCATTTACTAATCCATGCCATCCTGCATCTGCTGGGCCATGACCACCAGACCGAGGCAGATGCGCAGCGCATGGAAGGCCTCGAAATCGCAACCCTTGCAAAACTGGGCATTGCCAACCCATATTGAACATGGCGCAGCCGGTGCGCCCCGACTGGACAGGAGAAATGGGAGAGAATTCCGAAGGGTCATCTGCTGCGGCGCAAAGCGCGCAGGACAGCGACACCCCCCCGCAAAAATCCCGATTATTCGGCTGGCTCTTGCGCGGCCCGAAACCAGCGCACGAAGCAGAGCCCGCATTCGGGTCCGCATCGGACATCGCCGCTGCATCCGAAGGTGCGCGCGACATGCTGATCAATGTCCGCAATATGCGCGACGTTCGGCTTTATGATGTCGCCGTGCCACGTGCCGATATCGTTGCCGTGCCGGAAACCGCCACCCTGGACGAGGTGGTTCAGGCCTTCCGCGACAGTACATATTCGCGCCTGCCGGTCTATGCCGAAACTCTCGATAATCCGCTGGGTCTGGTGCATCTGAAAGATCTTGCGCTTGCGTTCGGTTTTCAGAGCGATCAGGCCGCTTTCAACCTGAAGGCTGTGATGCGCCCGCTGCTTTATGCCCCACCGTCGATGCCGATGGGGGTCATGCTGCAAAAGATGCAATCGGACCGCATGCACATGGCGCTGGTGATTGACGAATATGGCGGTGTTGACGGGCTGGTCACCATCGAGGATCTGGTGGAACAGATCGTTGGCGAGATTGCCGATGAGCACGACGCCGAGGAAGGCGAGATGTGGCAGGATGAGGGGGATGGGGCCTATCTGTGCCAGGCCCGCGCTCCGCTTGAGGATTTTGAGGCCATCGCCGGGGTCGACCTGCTGTCCGATGATCTGGACGAGGACGTCGATACCATCGGCGGGCTGGTCTTCATGCTAGCCGGCCGGGTCCCGCAAAGGGGCGAGGTTGTTTTGCATTCCCAGGGCCATGAACTTGAGGTGGTCGAGGCTGACCCCCGTTCGATCAAGCGGGTTCGGGTCCGCATCAACAAAGCTGCGAAACTGGATCAGGCTGCCGAGTAGGATGAACACACCGCAGTTTTTGCGCCAATGCTCTCGCCGGACGGGCTGGGTGATCACTGGGCTGGCCGGAGCGCTGACCGCGCTGGGGCAGGCCCCTGTGGGCTGGCCTATATTCCTGTTTCTCGGCTTTGCCATTCTGGTCTGGCAGGTACAGTTATGCACCAGCTGGAAACCCGCCTTTCGCCTGGGATGGTTGGCGGGGACGGCACATTTCGCCCTGGTCATGAACTGGATCATAGAGCCGTTCCTTGTCGATATTGGCAGGCACGGATGGATGGCTCCCTTTGCTCTGATTTTGATGGCAGGCGGGCTGGCGTTGTTCTGGGCAGGGGCTTTTGCGATATCCACAGCCATGCGCGGCGCGGTGCCCCGGGCCTTGCTATTGGCTGCGGCACTGGCCGGGCTGGAATGGGTGCGCGGCTGGATTTTCACCGGCTTGCCCTGGGCGCTGACCGCCTATGTCTGGGCGGATACACCCGTTGCACAAACCGCTGCCTTTGTCGGCCCATTCGGCCTGTCCCTGGTGACGTTTGCGCTGGCGGTTCTGGTGGCCGTCGGTTGGCGCGGCGCAGCTGTTTCGGGCCTTGTGGTCAGCGCGCTATGGGCTGGCGGGGTTTGGAGGATGTCTGAACCGATGCAGCCGCGCGTTGATCCGGTTACTGTGCGCGTCTTGCAACCCAACGCTGCCCAGCACCTGAAATGGCAGCCCGAGATGATGCCGGTTTTCTATCGCCGCCTCATGGACATGACAGCCGAACCCGCAGTCACGCGCCTTGATATCGTGATCTGGCCCGAAGCCTCCGCGCCGTTCATGCTGAATGAGCGCTTTGATCTGCAACAGGAAATGGCCATTGCGGCGGGTGGCGCGCAGATTTTGGTTGGCATCCGGCGCCGCGACCCTGATGGGGCCTGGTATAACTCTGCCGCTCTTTTGGACCGGACCGGCGCTGTTCAGGACCTGCATGACAAGGCACATCTGGTCCCATTCGGCGAATACGTGCCCTTCAACGACCTTGCCACCCGCTTTGGCATCGGCGGCCTTGCGGTCGGCAAGGCCAGCGGCTTTACTGCGGGCCAAGGGATTACCCCGATGCAGCCGCCGGGCCTGCCGCCGCTTTTGCCGCTAGTCTGTTATGAGGCAATCTTTCCCGATGCACTCAACGCGGTAAGCCCCCGGCCGGACTGGATCGTTTTGGTTACCAATGACGCCTGGTTTGGCCGCTGGTCGGGGCCTTACCAACATCTCGCCCAAAGCCAGTTCCGCGCCATCGAACAAGGCCTGCCGATGGTCCGCTCGGCGAACACCGGCATATCCGCGGTTATCGATGCACATGGCCGGATACTGCAGTCTGTGCCATTGAACCAACAGGGATGGTTCGATGCCGCACTGCCGCCCGCACGACCCGCCACGCTCTACCGGAATTGGGGCGAAGTGCCTTTTGCGGTCCTGCTTATTCTTCTGCTGGCTGCCGCTTCTGCGCTCGAAGCAAACACCCGAACGCGCGACCAAGGCCAACGTTAGATACGCATTACAGTCTTTTCTGGCTAGATATCGAAACCTACCGTTGATCTGCCCCCTCAAGCCAAAGTTGCGTTCTCGCAAGACTTGGTCGTCACAGCCTGTTAATCGGTCTGAAACTTATGAATCTTGAGGTTACTTCGGCGCGGCCTTTGGAACGGGTATGCGGGAACATCAACAACTGCTCCACCTTCAATAAGTTTTAGCATCTCACGAAATATCTGACTTCAGGCAGCGTCAGATGATTCAGGTTTTTCGCATGCAGCTCCAATATTCGGGCATAAAACACTATCGCTTCGCACAGACGCCGCTACGACCATTTGGCCCCCGCAACCGCAGCAAATCAGTTGCTTTCGCTTTGCAACAAAACCACCTATACCGCTGATCTTCCATATAAGACACTTGGGAACTATGGCTGAGAACAATACAATCGGGGACGCGTGGCGCAATCTTTATGGGCGTCGCAAGGGCAAGCCGCTTCGACCTGCGCAGCGCGGGCATTTGCAGGACACGCTTCCTGCCATTCGTCTGGAGAACGTTTCGAGGACGGAAAATCCCGAACGTCATCCGCTTGATCTCTCGGCTTTGTTTGGCGACCGGCCGGTCTGGCTGGAAATCGGTTTTGGCAGCGGAGAGCATCTTTTACATATCGCCGGACTGCAACCCGATGTGAATTTCATCGGGTGTGAGCCGTTTCTTAACGGCGTTGCCAAGTTGACTGCGGGCGTTGCACGGCACGAGCTTGACAATGTTCGGGTGCATCCAGGCGATGCCCGGGACTTGCTGGATGTGCTGCCTATCGCTTCGGTGCAACGGGTCTATCTGCTGTATCCGGATCCATGGCCCAAGCGTCGCCATCACCGGCGGCGGTTCATGAACACAGCCCAGATCGACCAAGTTTCGAGGGTCCTAGCCCGGGGTGGAGAGTTGCGATTGGCAACCGATATCGGTGACTACGTACGTCAGGCTTTGACGGTGATGCAGCCGCGCCCGGATTTTGAGTGGTTAGCCGGATCACCATCCGACTGGCGCCAACCCTGGGCCGATTGGCTGCCGACACGTTACGAGACAAAGGCAAAGCGCGCCGGTCGCCCGGCGCACTATCTGATCTGGAAGCGGTGCGGCCAAAGCGGTTGATTTGCCACGCCGCAATCATCCCAGCTTAGAAACTTGACCAGTCTTCACCAACCGCCGCTTTGAAAGACGGTTCTTCGACAACGGGTGCCAAAGCGGCGGGCTTTGTGGTTGACGCCGGCCGTGGAGCGGATGCCGAGGCTGCATTTGTCGTCGGCCTTGGTGCATTCGCAGCGGGCGCTGGTTTAGCAACCGCAACAGTACCGATATCGAAATAACGGATCGTCTCGGAAAGCGAACCTGATTGCGTTTTCAGCGCCTCTGAGTTTGTGCGGGATTCTTCGGCCAGTGCGACATTTTCCTGAGTCAGGCTGTCCATATTGGCCACAGCAGAAGAAACATCACGAATACCTTCGGCCTGTTCCTGCGTGGCCGAGGAAATCTCGGCCATGGTTTCGGACGCACGCGAAATCGCGTCCATGATTTCTTCAAGTGCATTGCCTGCCCCGCGCACCTGCTCCACGCCTTTGGAGACGCGTTCCGAACTGGCGGAAATCAGGGTGGTGATATCACGCGCCGCTTCGGATGTTTTATGCGCCAGCTCACGCACCTCTTCGGCCACAACCGAGAAGCCTTTGCCCGCGTCGCCAGCGCGCGCCGCTTCAACCGCCGCATTCAACGCCAGCAGGTTGGTCTGGGAGGCAATCGTGTCGATGATCGCGATGGTTTCGGCAATCCTGGTAGAGCTTGCCTCGATCTCATTCATGGATTCGACAGCCTGGCTGGCGACATCCATCCCAGTCGTCGCGCGTTGCTGCGCAGTTTTGGCCAGATCCGAGGCGCGCACTGCATTCTCGGAGTTGGCCGTGATATTGGCCGACATCTCTTCCATGGTGGCAGAGGTGCGCTGCAAAGCCTCAGCTTGGTTTTCCGTGCGCACAGCTAGGTCACCGGACCCGCGCGAGATACCGTCGGCCGTCTGGTTTAAATCTTCTGCGGCCCCCTTGACCTGTCCAACCACGGTTTGCAGCTTTTCCATCGCGTCGTTGACATTGGTCTGCAACTCGCCAAACGCACCCACGAACTTGCCATCCATGCGCCGCGTCAGTTCGCCATCGGACATTGCGGTCATTGCACAAGCCATAGCAGAGATGCCCTTTTCGACGGTCGAGACCAATTCGTTCAGCCCGCTGCCCAATTGATTCAGAACGTCATCATCAAAAGTATGTTCCACTCGGGCCGAGAAATCACCCTGAACACCGGCGCGGACGACGTGGCCCATTTCGGCATTCAGCTGCTCCAGCATGCGCTGGCGCTCGGCTTTGCGTTCCTCGTCCTGCTGTTCGCGGGCCTTACGCTGTTGCTTGCGTTCCATCGCCGCCTCGCGGAAGGTCTGGACACTGCGCGCCATTGATCCCACCTCGTCTTTGCGATTTGTGCCTGGGATATCTTCCTCATAACTGCCCTCAGCCAGCAACAGCATACGTTTCTTCAGGCGCAGCAGCGGCGCCGTGACGGAGTGGCCAAATATCCAGCCGACGACACACCCCAGGATTGAGACCACCACCGCTACAACTGATATGTAGAGTTTAACCGAGTTGACCGACTGATAAGCATTCTGCCAGTCGCGTTCCGCGATAAGAAACCAAGTCTGGTCAAAGAACCCGACGCGGGAAACGGCAATTATTGCCCTGGTGCCCATCGCGCCAATCTGTTCAAAAACGACCCCCTCTTCCGTTGCGCTGGTCAGGGCATCAGTCAGGGGGATACTATTTGAGAGAATGTCGGTTCCTGGCTTTGCCGGAAGGTCGCTACGAAGGATGCCGTCCGATGCCGCAAGATAGACTTGGGTCGCATCACCAGTATCTTCGGTGCCAGATGTCAGGCCGAACATATCAGACGAGATTTGGACTGCGACCGCGCCATGGACTGTCGTCGACCCGCCGCTTTTTTCGACTATCGGGTAGACAGCGAAGGATTCAGAGCTGTTTCCGCTGGGCGCATAAGGAGAAAAGTCTTGATAATAAATTTCTCCGTCGGCATTGGCGATGGCATCACGAAACGCCCGGCCCAAACCACTTTCAGCATAGATGCCATCAGCTATGTTCGTGCTAAAATCATCCTCTTTCGTTACCGAATAGATGATGTTTCCGTCCTTATCGATCAAGAAGATATCGTAGTATCCCCGCTCTCCCATCAGATCGCGCATAACGGGGTGGAAGTGGGCGTGTAGAGCAGAGTATGCTGATCCATCACCAGCATCATCGAACGTCTTCTTGTCCCCAACAGTGTTTTCGGTGACGTAGAGTTGTCGTAGCGGATTAGCTACGCCCCCTGATCGCAACTCCTCTACCCCTGCCTGCATCTTCCGAATGAGGTCGTACTCGATCACTTGTGCAGCAACGACATGAAGGTCGCCTGTCACCAGTTTCTCCACACCCTCAATCTTGTGGTAGTTGACCTTGTCAGTGGCTTTCAGGGCGACCTTGATCTGCTCGGTCAAGCCATTCTTGGCCACCTGGTAACTGACAAATCCAACTGCAAACACAGAAATCACGGTAACACCGACGAGGGCCAGCAGGACTTTTCCGGTCAGGGAGGCAAACATCTTCTTCATGGCGTGGCGTCCTTCGCATCGTTCTACAACATGATCCGCAGACAGGCGGATTGGTTTATTTGCTGGTAGGGGCCAGACCTTAAGAAATGCCTTAGGTTTGGGCGCGACCTGGCATCGAACCTTCAGCAGGCGGGACCCAAATAGAGAAAATTTGAACAAATTCCCCGCGACCCGGGGAAAGCTAAAGAAATTAGGTGCAGTTCACGCTGGCTTGGATTATCCGATGCAGGATGAAGTTTACGGTGGCCATTGACGGCCCGGCAGCGTCGGGCAAGGGGACAATCTTGCGCGCGGTGGCGCAGGCTTTTGGCTTTGCGCATCTGGACACGGGTCTGCTGTATCGCGCCGTGGGTATGAAGGCGCTGGATACCGGGCGAGGTGTGATTGATCCGATCGCAGCCGAGGAAATCGCCAAACGGCTGTCAGACAATGATGTGACCCGCAATGACCTGCGCACGGCGCTGGCCTCTCGTGCGGCATCTAAAGTGGCAGTGCTGCCAGAGGTGCGTACAGCGCTGCAGGACTTTCAGCGCAACTTTGCCCGGCGCGAGGGCGGTGCCGTGCTGGACGGGCGCGATATCGGGACGGTGATCTGCCCACGCGCCGAGGTAAAGCTGTTCGTCACCGCTTCGGACGAGACGCGCGCAAGACGGCGGTTTGACGAACTGATCGCAGATGGCGCGGACACCACGTTCGAAACCGTTTTGCAGGATCTGAAACTGCGCGATGCCCGCGACAGTGAGCGCGAGGTCTCGCCGATGCGGCGCGCAGAGGATGCCCACTTGCTTGATACCACGAATTTGTCTATAGACGCAGCCGTCGCCGAGGCGGTGGCGCTGATAAAAACAAGAATCGAGCAGGGTCGGGACTAACACTCCGGCCCTTTGGTTTTTTGCAGAACGCTGCCTCATTGACCGAAATATGTGAAAGACCGGCGGACCCAACCGCTCGGCCAGCAAAATATGAAAAGGAACTGAACGTATATGTCTGCATCTGCATCAATGGATGAGTTCGAAGCCCTACTGAACGAAAGCCTCGAACTGAAAACCCCCGACGAGGGTTCTGTCGTCAAAGGCACTGTCATCGCAATCGAAGCCGGACAGGCCATCATCGACATCGGCTACAAAATGGAAGGCCGTGTCGAACTTAAAGAATTCGCAAAACCCGGTCATGACCCTGAAATCGCCCTCGGCGACGAGGTTGAGGTCTATCTTGAGCGCGTCGAGAACGCCCGCGGCGAAGCCGGCCTGAGCCGTGAAAAAGCCCGCCGCGAAGAGGCCTGGGACCGTCTGGAAAAAGCCTACGAGAAAGAAGAGCGTGTTGAAGGCGCTATCTTCAACCGCGTCAAGGGTGGCTTTACCGTCGATCTGGGCGGTGCCGTGGCCTTCCTGCCCGGTTCTCAGGTTGATGTGCGCCCGGTGCGTGATGCCTCTGCCCTGATGCACATCCCGCAGCCGTTCCAGATCCTGAAAATGGACCGCCGCCGTGGCAACATCGTTGTGTCCCGCCGTGCGATTCTGGAAGAAAGCCGCGCGGAACAGCGTGCCGAGATCGTTGGCAAGCTGGCCGAAGGCGACACCGTGGACGGTGTGGTCAAGAACATCACCGAATACGGGGCCTTCGTGGACCTTGGCGGTGTCGATGGGCTGCTACACGTGACAGATATGGCATGGCGCCGGGTTAACCACCCGTCGGAAATCCTGAATATCGGCGAAACCGTCAAAGTTCAGGTCGTCAAGATCAACAAGGACACCCAGCGTATCAGCCTTGGCATGAAGCAGCTGCAGGCCGATCCATGGGACGATGTCGAAGCCCGCTTCCCACTGGAATCGGTGCACAATGGCCGCGTCACCAACATCACCGACTATGGTGCATTTGTTGAGCTGGAGCCGGGCGTCGAAGGTCTGGTTCATGTGTCGGAAATGTCCTGGACCAAGAAAAACGTCCATCCTGGCAAGATCGTCTCGACCAGCCAGGAAGTCGAAGTCATGGTTCTGGAAATCGACACCGCCAAGCGCCGTGTCAGCCTGGGCCTGAAACAGACACAAGGCAACCCTTGGGAAAACTTCGAAACCACCTATCCGGTTGGCACCGAAGTCGAGGGCGAGGTCAAGAACATCACCGAATTCGGTCTGTTCGTTGGTCTCGAAGGCGATATCGATGGCATGGTTCACCTGTCCGATATCGACTGGAGCCGGTCTGGCGAAGAAGCGATCCAGGACTTCAACAAGGGCGATGTCGTCAAGGCAGTTGTCACCGATGTTGATACTGACAAGGAACGCATCAGCCTGTCGATCAAAGCGCTGGATGGCGATCCGTTTGCAGATGCAACCGGCGGCCTGAAACGTGGCGCGATTGTTACCGTTGAGGTCACCAAGATTGAAGACGGCGGCATCGAGGTCGAGTATGATGGCATGAAAGCCTTCATCCGCCGCTCTGACCTGAGCCGTGATCGTGCTGAGCAGCGCCCCGAGCGGTTCTCGGTCGGTGATAAGGTCGACGCGCGCGTGACCAATATCGACAAAGCGTCCCGTCGTCTGGGGCTGTCGATCAAGGCCCGCGAAATCGCAGAAGAGCAGGAAGCTGTCGAACAGTATGGTTCGTCGGATTCCGGTGCGTCTCTGGGCGATATCCTTGGCGCGGCCCTGAAGGGTCAGGACGACGAAGAAGAGAATTAAGTGAACGCGATAGAGCGAGACTTCTACGAGGAACGGCGCCGTAAACGGCGCCGTTCCGCATTCTGGAAAGGTGTTCTGGTCACACTGCTGGTGCTGATCGGCCTGGTCGTGTTTATGGCCTGGAACAGCGGTCAGCCTTCCGGGCCACATATCGCGCAGTTTTACATCGAAGGCGAAATCGAAAGCAGCGATGACCGCGACTTTATTCTGCGCAATCTGCGGGACAATCCCGATGTGCGCGCGGTGATCCTGCGCATCGATAGCCCCGGCGGAACCGTGGTCGGGTCCGAGGCGATTTACGAGGTGGTCCGTCAGATCAGTTCAAAAAAGCCTGTTGTCGCCGTGATGGGCGAGGTTGCGGCCTCGGGCGGGTATCTGGCCGCTGTTGCTGCCGATCACATAGTCGCCCACCACAATACAATTACCGGCTCTATCGGCGTGATTCTGGAGTATCCCGATGTCACCGGGCTGATGGATACGCTTGGTATCGTGATGCGGACCTATCGATCCTCTGACCGCAAGGCGGATGTATCCCCGTTTCGCGCCCCGACAGCAGAGGGTCAGGCGGTTGTCCGCTCTTTGACCGAGGAAAGCTACAGATGGTTCCGGGATATCGTCGCAGAACAGCGTGACCTTTCGGGGGAACAACTGGACGACGTGGCAAACGGCGCAAGTTTCACCGGCAGTCAGGCGCTGAAATTGGGCCTGGTCGACCAGATCGGCAACGTAGACGACGCGGTTCTGTGGCTCGAATCGCAGGACTCAACGCTGATAGACCTTCCGATTGAGAACTGGGAAATGCCCGAATATGACGCAGGACCCTGGCGATGGCTGGGAAAAATCAGCGGAAACAGCCGGAATTTACTGGGATTTTCGCCGCAAAGCGGGCCTCGGCTGAAATCCATCGCCAATTGACGTAGGAAACGCTTTGACCTTCGATGCAACAACAACAATGATGGGGTATTGCAGTATTCTGTCCTAGGGGAGGGGTAGAACCATGCGAAGGGAACGCACATGATCAAGTCAGAGTTGATCCAAAAGATCGCCGACGAGAACCCGCATCTGTATCAGCGGGATGTTGAACGGATCGTGACGACATTTTTCGATAAGATCATCAATACCATGGCTGAGGGCCATCGGGTTGAGTTGCGCGGTTTTGGCGCTTTCTCGGTCAAGCACCGCGATGCCCGTACCGGTCGCAACCCGCGCACCGGTGCATCCGTCGAAGTGGAAGAGAAGTTTGTACCGTTTTTCAAGACCGGCAAGCTTTTGCGGGACCGTTTGAACGACAACTGAACCGGATCGGAGCCATGCGCGCCATCAAGATCGTTTTGCTAGGCATTCTTTTGATTGCCATTGTTGTGCTGGCTCTGGCCAACCGTCAGATGGTGACTCTGCGCCTGTTGCCTGAGGGCGTCTCATCCGTTCTGCCCTACAGCCGCGAAGTTCCGCTTTTCGCGGTCATCCTGGCATCGGTTTTTGCCGGGCTGATGCTGGGCTATGTGCTGGAATGGGTGCGCGAACACAAGCACCGCCGGGAGGCTTCGCAAAAACGGCGCGAAGCTCGTCGCCTGAAGCGCGAAGTCAAAAGCCTGAAGAAAAAGCACCTGTCCGAAGAGGACGAGGTGCTGGCCATTCTTGACGATGCAACCCGCGCCTGATCCGGGAATACGGGTCAAGATCTGCGGGCTGACAGAACCGCAGTCGCTGGCGGCTGCAGTTCAGGCGGGGGCGGCCTATCTTGGCTTCAATTTCTTTCCGAAATCCCCCCGATATGTCAGCCCGACAACAGCACGCACACTGGCGGCGGATGTGCCGCCGGGTGTCTGTAAGGTCGCCCTAAGCGTCAACGCCGATGACGCCACATTGGACACAATCCTTTCCGATGCGCCTATCGACATGTTGCAGCTGCATGGCAGCGAGGGTCCTGACCGGGTTGCCGATCTGCGGAAACGCTATGGCCTGCCGGTGATGAAGGTAATTGGCCTTGCCGAAAAGGCCGATCTGACCGAGCTGGACCAGTTCATCGGCGTGGCGGACCAGATCATGCTGGATACAAAACCGCCCAAAGATGCCGTTCTGCCTGGCGGCAACGGCCTGAATTTCGATTGGACATTACTTCAGGGCCGACGCTGGCCGATGCCCTGGATGCTGGCGGGTGGTCTGACAGCTGAAAACGTGGCCGATGCAATTCGTCTGACGGGTGCGCGGCAGGTCGATGTGTCCTCGGGCGTTGAACAGGCCAAAGGCCAGAAAGACGCCGGAAAAATCGCCGATTTCTTGAAGGCGGCCCATGGCGCAGGTGCACCACAACTGCGCCCCGTCAGCCTCTGAAAAACCGCCACCCGGAACGGCTGCGGCTTTCTGTTTTCCTTTTCTACTCAACAAATTTACACAAGCAGGCCGCGTAGGTTCCGCTATGCTTCGGCTCGACCTTATCCAACTATGAAGTTAAGAGGGTCAAACGACAACAAAGGATCGACCCCATGAACGATATCAGGCCCAACAGCTATTCCAACGGCCCCGACGAACGTGGCCGGTTTGGCATCTTTGGTGGACGCTTTGTGTCCGAAACCCTGATGCCGCTGATCCTTGATCTTGAGGCGGAATATGAAAAGGCCAAGACCGATCCGGATTTCTGGGCCGAGATGGACTTTATGTGGAAGCACTATGTTGGCCGTCCCAGCCCGCTTTATTATGCCGAACGCCTGACAGAACGGCTGGGCGGCGCGAAAATCTATCTGAAACGGGATGAGCTGAACCACACCGGCGCGCACAAGATCAACAACGTGCTGGGCCAGATCCTGTTGGCGCGGCGCATGGGCAAAACCCGGATCATTGCGGAAACCGGGGCAGGGCAACACGGTGTGGCAACGGCAACGGTTTGCGCCCGATTCGGCCTGAAATGCATTGTTTTCATGGGCAAGACAGATGTGGAGCGTCAGGCCCCCAACGTTTTCCGCATGAAACTGTTGGGGGCCGAGGTCGTGCCCGTCACCTCTGGCCGCGCGACCCTGAAAGACGCAATGAACGAAGCACTGCGGGACTGGGTCACCAATGTGCATGAGACATTTTATTGCATCGGCACCGTCGCAGGCCCGCACCCTTATCCCGCCATGGTCCGTGACTTCCAGTCGATCATCGGCAAGGAAACCAAAGAACAGATGCAGGAGGCCGAGGGCCGCCTGCCTGACAGCCTGGTGGCCTGTATCGGCGGTGGCTCCAACGCCATGGGTCTGTTCCACCCGTTCCTGGATGACAGCGATGTGCGCATCGTCGGGGTAGAGGCCGGGGGCCACGGTGTGGACGACCGCAACGAACACGCCGCCTCGCTGACCGGCGGACGGCCCGGGGTACTGCACGGCAACCGCACGTACCTGTTGCAGGACGAGGATGGTCAGATCCTTGAAGGCCATTCGATCAGTGCAGGGCTGGACTATCCCGGCATCGGGCCGGAACATGCATGGCTGCATGATATTGGCAGGGTCGAGTATGTTTCGGTCACTGATACCGAAGCGCTGGACGCCTTTAAGTTGTCCTGCGAGACCGAGGGTATCATCCCCGCGCTGGAGCCCAGTCACGCGCTGGCGCATGTCGCCAAGATCGCCCCAGATCTACCCAGCGACCACCTGCTGGTGATGAATATGTGCGGTCGCGGCGACAAGGATATCTTTACCGTGGCCGAGGCGCTGGGTGTGGAGATCTGAGCGCTGTCCTATAGCGTGTCGCGAAATACCGGCATCATCGGGCGCAGTCAAATCCTGGATTTCACGCCGCGTCGGATGGATCAGGTTTTTTGCACGACGCTGTAAAAGCGTCACCAATGATATTTAGACCAAAGCCCGGTTGGCCGGTGATCTGCCCGCCTGCAGGGTCTGGATCAGATAAACGAAAGGAAATCCGAGGTCTCTGTTTTCGCGCCTGCGTGGTAAGTCCGGCAATGCGGCCTCCAACCCTTTGGCCAAGGCGGTTCTGGCACCTGCCACGCTGACGATGATCTCTGATGGCAGCGTTGATGACTCAGAACTGGCGCAGCTGGCCAATCTCTGCAGTTTCAGCCCCATGTTCTTTGGCCTTGTTTCCGAGCAGATCGTTAAGCTGATCAATGAAAACATTCAGGAATTCCAGTCCAAGGGCGCCCAAGCCTACACCGAAGAGGTCGCCAGCATCCTGTCCATGCCGATGCGCGAAACCGCAATGGTCTTTTCCATCCGTATCGTCCTTGCAGATGGGCATCTGGACGAGGGCGAAAAGAACTCTCTTGGCGGAATCGCCACCGTATTCGGTATCCCACAACAGACCTTTGAGATGATGTTTAACGTCATGATCATGCTGCAGCGTGGACCCCAGGCGACCGGATGAGCGACGACGAGAAGCTCAGCTTCAGCGTTGACCTCCTTCTGAGCGAACCCATCGACTTTACAACCGATGAGATCGCCGAGGCGGTCAACGCCGACTTTCCCGCGTTCCAGATCGATGGCTCCTTGCTAAAGGACATGCATTTCAGCACCAGTGACGTGGTGACCGGAATGATGACCCCGAAGGACAAGGAAAACGGCGACCTCATCTCGCTTTTCTCGCTTGGTTTTGTGGATGAGGAATTTAAGGGGCGTGACCATACCGAAACGGCCTGGCTGTCTCACCCACACAGTCAGCAGGCTTTGGACGCGATAAAGGCCCATAAAAGCTACCTTCACATAAGCTGCACACCGACGGATGACTCGCTGGCTGCGCGGTTTCGCGCCGCGCGCATGATGACAATCGTGTCATCGGTCTTTGCTGCCCTACCGGTGACTTTGGGGGTCTATGTTGTCGGCACGGGCCGTGTCGTTCCCGGCAAGGAATGGGTCGAGGCAGCCCAGATGGCAACGCGCGGCGAGTGGCCTTTGCATCAATGGATCGGCTATCGTAGCGCCTGGAATCTGGTGGACCCGTCTGATAATCGGTCGACCGTTGGCTACACATCTGGCCTGAAGTCCTTTATCGACGCCGAAGTCTATCTGCAGCCCGCGCCCTTTGAACCATCAGACGGTCTGATGGCGTTGGTCTCTGCAACCTACATACTGCTGGTCAGCGGCAATCCTGTCTATGATGGCGACACGATGGGCACCGATAAGGACGACAAGTCGTACCGTTTCCGCATTCAAAAAGCGAACTACGAAACGCCCAACGATATCTACCACCTGTTTCACAAAGACAGTCCGGTAGATCATGTTGATATGTTCGGCTCTCCTGAAAATCAGCCCCCGCCCCTGGGCTTTGACAATACCAAGCAACCGAAAGATCAGCCCGCTAAAGATCGAATAGAAGCTTACGAAGATTTTTCCTGCGACGCTGACTGGGCCTACATCTAGCCCTTCTCCCGCCAATACCATTGAAGCGTTCAGAAAGGCGTCGATCCAGGACAATCCGATAATGTAGCGATATCCGATGCTGCCTGTTCCAACTCCGATTAACAGTAGAGCAACCACCACAGCAACAATGCGCGTCAAGCGCATGGCCGTACCGCGACCGGAAGTGGTTGGTCTAACGAAGACCGGAATGAAGGCGAGGCGCCGGCTCATCGGGTAAGATCAAAAACACTGACGCTATTTCGCTTCTTGGAACGGGAAAGCCAATCAGGATGTGACAACGTCCTAAGTACGTCTTGGCGGCCAGCATTCCAGTGCTCAATCATGGACCTACGTGAAAACTCATAGTCCTTTGAGCCGCCCTCAAAATCGGACTGTCTGTAGATTAAGTGAGCAATGGTCACTGCTTGGTCGCCGATCCCCTCCACAATAGCCATTGCATCTGGATCCGCTTTGAGTTCCGCTGGTAGCTTCTCGTAGAGCCTGAGAACAGCATCTCGCCTCTCTCGAATGCTCCGCAGCATATCTGTGTTGAAGCGGGTTCGGCTTGAAAAACGGATGTCTTTTTCGCGGGCATCAGACGTCCAAACGGAGGTGGGAACCGGGCCACGGGCGCTGAATAGGTCAACTTGAAAGACGCAAAGGTCCCCTAATTCATCTTTTGAATCGAGAACATATTGCAGAGGGGTGTTAGAAACGAGACCTCCGTCCCAGTAGAACGCGCCGTCAATTTCGATCGCAGGAAAACCAGGTGGCAGCGCCCCTGAGGCCATGATGTGTTCAGGGCCAATCTTGACAGAGCTGCTGTCGAACCAGGTCATGTTTCCAGTTTCGACGTTGACTGCCCCGACGCTCAGTCGGATCGGGCCTCTGTTGATCCGATCAAAGTCCACAAGTTCGCAAAGCGTGTCGCGCAACGGTTCGGTATCATAGAAGCTGCGGGCGCCTTGGCTTCCAGGTGGCATAAAAGAAGCCGGAGGTTGTCGAAGGCGAAAGAAACCGGGTACTCCACCAACTGTGGTAGCAGAGGCATTCATCTGATTGATCCAGTCACGAGGCATGAGCATGTCAAACAAAACGGACGGGACGGCTTGCGAAGACACGCGTTCCCAAAATTTTCGTAGTGCCCTGCTACGATCTTCCAGGGCATTCCCTGCGAGAAGAGCTGAATTGAGCGCGCCAATGGAAATCCCCGCAACCCAGTCAATTGGGTTGCCCTCTTTCATGAGCGTATCCGCTGCTCCTGCTTGGTAGGATCCTAGAGCCCCACCACCTTGAAGGACCAAGGCTGTTGTCTCTGACGTCATGAAAACCTCGCCGGATGGACTTTTCTCCAAAATGATGCCGAAGTTTGGAGAGAAATTGCCAAAAGCAATATTGACCCATTGTCGTAGTGGGTTGGCTGATTGAGACTGGCCAATGTTGTTGCCCACGGAGGCTTTGCCTCCGTGGAGATGAAAGTCATCTATTCTGCGTTGCCTTGCTCCGGGATTGCGTCAATGGAAAAAACTCTGACAACGACACCATCCTCCAAGGCTTTCAGCGCGAGATTGGCTTCGAAGTATTTGCCTTCGTCCAAAGCTGCCTGTGCAGCTGTGAGTTGCTCTGACGTGTCAACGATTGGCAGCAGTGCTGCTGAAATATTCACGTCGATGGAAGCCAATCTGAGCGTCTCAATGGCCTCATCGTCTGATCCGCTTTGAAAGAGCGCGCCTGCCTCGGTAAGCGCCTGTTTTGCTTCCTCGGTAACCGTGAAAGTCTCGTCCAGTGTCATCGAGATATCAAAAGGAAGGAACTCCGCCGCGCCCTCGGGCACTTCAGTATCGCCAATGGTCAGATCGTTGAACTTCAACTCAGCATCAACGAATTCAGCCATTGCTTCTGCCACTCGGGCTTTGGCCGCATCAATGTCATTTTCGAACAGCGCAAGGCGCGCAGCTCGTGCACGTGTGACGGCCATCAGAGCCTCGTCAGCCGTCTGAAGCATTTCAGTTTGCGTGTCGTAAGATGCAGAACCTGTCTGCGCGAAGACCGGGCTGAGCGTTGTTGAGAGAAGTGCTGCAAGGGTGATCGCAGTAGTCGTGGATTTCAGTGTCATAGTGACCTCCTGGGTTCATGACGACAGATTGCACCCAAAAATTTGCGCACAATTGAGCCCAACCTTAAATCTTTGCAAACTATGTCCGTCGTCATATAAAATGGAACATCAGCGCGGTTTGAGCAATGGAGTCTCTGGCTCATTTGTTTGATTGATTATGCGGCTTGTTTTTGATGTTGCAAGCGGCGGTGTTTGATTGTC
>NZ_JBTLNE010000017.1:0-61134 GCF_054457435.1 Halovulum sp. GXIMD14793
ACAATCGGATACATCACACCGCAAGAAGCAGAGGAGAAATTCTACGAAACCTTGAAGGCCGCTGAAAAAGCAGCCTAACATTTGAACCAACCACTCTCCGGTAAACCCGGGGCGGTTCAGTCAGAAACTTCTTGCATCCCGGGCGGCAACCACAGAAGATCAAAGTTATACCCAGCCTGCGCATGATGCAGATCGTGATGCGTCACGGTTGTCATCCAGCCCAGCAAGGGCCGGTGCCGGGCAGTTGCCGGATAAACCTCAACACCGCAATGGCCTAGCGCGTTGCGCAGCATCATATGCGCTGCAAACGCCAACAGCCCCAGCGGGTGCATCGGCACGAGCAGTAGAAAGGCCGGAAAGAATACGGCATGGGCCATCGCCTCCCCCCAATCGAAGGCGTAGGAGGTAAAGGCCGTCGGATTGTGCGATTTGTGATGCAACAAATGTATCCGCCGCAACAGTCGGGTTTTGTGCATCAGCCAAGGCGCCCAATAGAAATAGGCATCTTGCGCAAGGATCATCAACAGGGTCGCCGTGATCAGATAGCCCCAGCCATATCGTCCGACATCCTGATAGACCGGGATGATACCATGCACGGCTGCGACCATCGTTAAAAAGCCGAAGGCCGCAAAGATCAGAGCGGTGCGCTGGCTGATCAGGATTTCTCGGACTATCTGAGCCCTGCCCGGGGTCTCCGGCCTGATCTTGCGCCCGGCAAGCCGCCGGGCCAGCCAGACATTCACCACCAGATGCACGCCGCCCGCACCGATAAGGTAACGGAAGAAATCATGCATCAGCGTGCCGATCAGAATGTCGACAAGGTCCGGGCGCCATCAGTCCCCCTCGTGCACTGGTGAGGATTGAGGGCGCAAGCGAAACAGCCCACAGAACGTGCCATTTTCAGGCCAGTCGCCAGGCACGTGCGGCATAGACCCGAATGCAAATGCAGCCTGCGACGGGGTCAGCAGCCAAAGGGTGGACAGCACCATCAAATATCTCATCACGCGTCTCCTTGTTTGTGATGAGGTCGACATGCGCTGATACGCAGCTCGCCATCCCGTCGTTTTCAAAACGGGTGGTGTTATCAGGAATTGACGCGTTTTTCTTTCGACCCTGCGCAGCCTCGCCGAAATTCCGTCGACGATTGCCCCGCCTCGGCCCGGAACGCCCGATTGAACGGACCAAGCGAGGCAAAGCCGGTGTCAAAGGCGATCTCCAGCACGGTCTTGCGTGCATTCTCAGGCGCTGACAGCGCATCCTTGGCCGCCGCGATCCGGTGGCTGTTTATGGAACTAGTAAAGTTGCGATGGCCTAGATGCCCGTTGATCGTGGCGCGCAGCCGATGTTCCGGCACGCCGACCGCCTCGGCCAGATCGCCGACGGTCAATCCTTCCTGCCGTCAGATTTTCTCAGCCATCTTGGCTTCTAGCCGGGTGATCAGCGAGGTATCCAGCGGCTTTTCCGCAGGATCGGCCGGGCGAGGGGCGGCCCATAAACCAACGCGGGCGCGCAGGGCCCATGCGCCAAACGCGCTGGCAAGACCCAGAAACGCACCCGATTGCAAAAGATATCCCTGCAGCGGCAAGGTCTGATCCAGCCCGGCCAGCTCAAAAAGGGTAATCCCCAGCCCCAGCAGCGCCATGGTCACCAGAAACCACGGTCGGAAACTGCGGCGACGGTCCACCAAATCGGTCTTGGCCGTCGATGCGGCGACAAATAGCAGCCCGGCATACAGCAGCAGGGACAGTGCCCCACGCGGCACCTCTGCCCAGGTCCACCAGATGCCGGCCAGCGCAAAGGGAACCGTCAGGGCGCTAAGCCAGAGCTAAAGCCGCCGGTCATAGCGATTGTCCAGAAAGATCACCGTCACAAGCCAGGTAAAGGCAGGCGGCAACAGGATTGCACCAATCAGCACCGGCCAGCGTAGGGCGTCTGGTAAAGCCGAAGCGCCCGGCGCAGAAATCGCCAGATAGCTTGCGGCACAAATCGCAACGGCAAGGGCGGGCCATCCTGCGCGCCGGGTCTCGGCACCGGCCATTATCAATCCGGCGACCATCAGCGCCACCGACCCGGCCCCGCCACGCATCAACAGATCAATGGTCTGCATCTCACCTCGCCTTATCGATTCGCAAAATCTAACCACAGCCCCCACAAGGATGCGCGCCGATTTCCGGATACCGGGCCAGATTCAACAAATCGGCCAATACAATAGGCCCCAATATGCCGTTACGGGGGTGCAGCCTTTACACGCGGCCTCAATGCTGGTTTTCTTGCTTACAAGAACAACAGGGATGTAATGATGGCAGCTACCGCAGACGATGCTTTCGTCGCGTTTGATGGCGTGCAAAAAAGTTATGACGGCGAAACACTTGTCGTCAAAGATTTGAACCTTTTTATCGGCAAGGGTGAGTTTTTGACAATGCTGGGGCCGTCAGGCTCGGGCAAGACGACCTGTCTGATGATGCTGGCCGGATTTGAAACCGCAACGCGCGGCGATATCCGTTTGGACGGCAAACCGATCAACAATATTCCGCCCCACAAGCGCGGCATCGGCATGGTTTTTCAGAACTATGCCCTGTTCCCGCATATGTCGGTGGCAGAAAACCTGTCCTTTCCGCTGGAAGTCCGCAAAATGGGCAAATCCGCGCGCGAGGCCAAGGTCAAACGCGCGCTGGACATGGTCCAGATGGGAGAGTTCGGCGGGCGCCGTCCCGCACAGCTTTCGGGTGGTCAGCAGCAACGTATCGCATTGGCCCGCGCACTGGTGTTCGAGCCGGAACTGGTCTTGATGGACGAACCGCTGGGCGCGCTCGACAAGCAATTGCGCGAGCATATGCAGTTTGAGATCAAACGCATCGCCGATGATCTGGGCATCACGGTGGTCTATGTCACCCATGACCAGACCGAGGCGCTGACCATGTCGGACCGCGTTGCCGTGTTCGAAGATGGCCGCATCCAGCAGCTTGCCCCGCCAGATCAGCTTTATGAAGAGCCAATGAACAGCTTCGTTGCGCAATTCATCGGGGAAAACAACACGCTGGAAGGCGTTGTTGAGGGTATCAACGGGGATGTGGCGCAGGTCCGGCTGGATGATGGATCGCTGATTGATGCAAAGCCGGTGAATGTTTCAGCGGCGGGCGAGCGCACCCGTGTCTCGATCCGGCCTGAACGGGTAGAATACAATCCCGACCGTCTGCAGGATGACGCCCATACCCTGCCCGCAACGGTAGAGGAATTCATCTATATGGGCGACACATTCCGGACCCGGCTGAATGTGGCGGGGCGCAATGATTTCATCATGAAATCGCGCAACGCCCCGGATCAGACCCGCCTGAAACCCGGCGAGCAGATCCGCATCGGCTGGTTGCCAGAAGATTGCCGCGCGCTGGACGCCTGACGCGCGGGCATGGTTGCGGTGTCGCGCTCACCCGGTGAGCGACACCGCCAAACGATCCAACCGGGTCCAATTGGGAGAGAACAGCATGAAACTGAAACCCTTTCTGATCGCTGCAGCCGTGCCGGGCCTGATGGCCGGGGCAGCTGTGGCTGATGGCCATATGGCCAATGATATGACCATCGTATCCTGGGGCGGCGCTTATCAGGCCAGTCAGGACAAAGCCTATGTGCAGCCCTATCTGGCCAACAACCCGGGCGTCACTGCCGTTTGGGACGAAAGCTCTGCCGAGGCTGTTGCGAAGCTGCGCGCCATGAACGAAGCGGGCAACATCACATGGGATCTGGTGGATGTCGTTGCCTCTGATGCGCTGCGTCTGTGCGACGAAGGTCTGGCGATGGAGCTGGATGCCGATACCGATCTGGCCGATGCGCCGGACGGCACCAAGGCGTCCGAGGACTTCGGCGCGCTGCTGGTCAATGACTGCTTTGTGCCCCAGATCGTTTATTCGACAACCGTTGGCTACCGCACCGACATGGTCGGCGACACACTGCCCAGCAGCATCTGCGATATCTTCGATCTTGAGAAATATCCCGGCAAACGGTCGCTGCAGAAACGCCCGATCGACAACATGGAATGGGCGCTATACTGCGACGGCGTTGCCAAGGAAGACATCTATAAGGTGCTGGACACTGACGAAGGTGTAGAGCGCGCTCTGGCCAAACTGGGCACCATCAAGGACAGCGTTGTCTGGTGGACTGCGGGTGCTGAAACCCCGCAGCTTCTGGCCGATGGCGAGGTTGTCATGGGCTCGACCTTCAACGGTCGTTTGTTCAGCGCCATTGCCGAACAGAACCAGCCAATTGGGATGCTGTGGGACATGCAGTCCTTTGACCTTGATGGCTGGATCGTTCCCGCCGGTCTGCCGGATGATCGCAAGGCCCGTGTCATGGACTTCCTGAAATTCGCAACAGACACACAGCGTCTGGCGGATCAGGCCAAGTACATCTCCTACGGTCCGGCGCGCGCCTCTTCGGCACCGCTGGTTGGCAAGCACGCCGAGCTGGGCATCGAAATGGCACCGCATATGCCAACCGACCCGGCCAATGCGGGCAATGTCCACAACTACGATTACGAGTGGTGGGCCGATAACCGTGATGATCTGGATGCCAAGTTCCAGGCCTGGCTGATCAAATAAGATCCCCGGCGTGGCGGCCCACTGGTCGCCGCGCCCACGAACGGAGGCGGGAAATGCCCAAAGGTTACTGGATTGTGCATGTCACTGTGACAGATGCAGATCGGTATCAGGATTATGTCCGGCTCGATACACCTGTGATCGCGCAATATGGCGGCCGGTTTCTGGTCCGCGGCGGTCAGGCCGAAACGCCCGAAACACCGCAAAAGCAACGCCATGTTGTTGTCGAGTTCGAGGATTTCGAAACCGCCCAGGCCTGCTATCACTCACCCGAATATCAAGCGGCCGCAGCGATACGCCAGGACACATCTCAATCCGATATCGTCATCGTGGAAGGCACTGAATGACCGAGACCTCCGATGATATGCGCGCCGCCGACGGCACGCCGCTAAAGACATCTCTGGCCCGCGCCCTGCGCCGCCAAAAGCTGCGCGCGCTGTTGCTGATCGCGCCGCTGCTGCTGTTTATCCTCGTCAGCTTCATTCTGCCCATAGGCGACATGCTGCTCCGCTCTGTTGAAAACCAGATCGTTGAGCGCACCCTGCCCCGCGCTGTCGTTGCCCTGAATGAATGGACGCCAGATGATGAGGCCCCGCCTGAGGCAATCTATCACGCGCTCTATCAGGACCTGTTCATAGCGGCCGAGAAAAAGGAACATACCCGTCTTGGCTCGCGGCTGAATTACGAAATGGCCGGGATCTCGTCGCTGTTTCGTAAATCGGGACGGCGCGTCAGCAAATTTGCCAAACCCTATTCTGATGCTCTGAAAGATCTCGGGGATGGCTGGGAAACCCCTGCGCCTTGGGTCGATCTGTTTGGCGATACTGATTGGCTGGCCGCCCAACAGGCTTGGGCGGCGGACAAGAACGGCCTTGAACCTGCCTTTCAGCTGCGTCAGGAAGCCGCCGATCTGCTGCCCGAGACAGCGGCGGCCTATGTCCAGTTTGCCCGGTTTGTTCAGGAGGTAGACGAAGACAGCCCGACCGAGGAAAAGCCTTGGACGCTGCTGCATGAGGCGCTCTATCGCGACCTGCAAACGGCGGATCTGTCGACCTATCGCGGGCCCTATGCGGATGAATTGCGCCGCGCGCAGGAAGCGCTGGCTGCCATCCCGCCGGTCAGCTTCAAAGCCGCCTTTGAGGATGTTGACGAAGACTGGGGCGACCCCGAGGTCCTGTCGACCATCCGGACCTTTGCGCCGCCCTACACCTCTGGCTATTATCTGGCCGCTGCCGACATGGAACTGACGCCAAACGGCATCCAGGCCACGCCCGAGGATGAGCGGATCTATATCAAGCTGTTTATCCGGACACTGGTCCTGTCGGTGACGATCACCTTCACCTGTATTCTTCTGGGCTATCCCATCGCCTGGCTGCTGGCCAATTTGCCGATGCGCACAGCCAATATCCTGATGATCCTGGTGCTACTGCCCTTCTGGACATCGCTTCTGGTGCGCACCTCGGCCTGGAAGGTGCTGTTGCAGCAACAAGGCGTGATCAATGATTTGCTGGTCTGGGTCGGGCTGATCTCGGATGAAGGCCGGCTGGTGATGATCAACAACCAGCTGGGCACGGTGATCGCCATGACCCATATCCTGCTGCCCTTCATGATCCTGCCGCTTTATTCGGTGATGAAGACCATCCCGCCCAGCTATCTGCGGGCCGCAAAATCACTGGGCGCGACCAACTGGACGGCGTTCTGGCGGGTCTACTTCCCGCAATCCATTCCCGGGATTGGCGCAGGCTCCATCCTCGTGTTCATTCTGGCCATTGGCTACTACATCACGCCGGAACTGGTCGGCGGCACAGATGGGACGTTTATATCCAACCGGATTGCTTATCATATCTCCACCAGCCTCAACTGGGGTCTGGCGGCGGCACTTGGTGCAATCCTGCTGGTTTTGGTTCTGGCGCTTTATTGGGTCTATGACCGGATCGTCGGCATCGACAATGTGAAACTGGGGTAACGAGATGAGCCTTCCTGTCTATGCCACACCAGCCCAGCGCATCTGGTACTACAGCTTTCGGGTGATCTGCGTCCTGATCTTCTTTTTCCTGATCTTCCCGATAGTCATCATCATCCCGCTTAGCTTCAACGCCCAGAATTTCTTTACCTTCACACCAGAGATGCTGGCGCTAAAGCCTGAGGGCTACTCGCTGAAACATTACGAGGACTTTCTGGGCAAAGACTTCATAAACGGCGGCGGCCATCCGGTTTCCGGAATGGTTATTGGACTACTTGCCGGTTGCCTGGTTACGCTTTTTCGCTTTTTTGCCTCAGGCGCGCGCGGCGTGAGTCTTTTCCTGCCCATACTCATCTTCGGCCTGTTTGGGTTGCTGGTTGGAAAGTTCTGGGGCGTTGAGGGTACTTGGGTCACCCCCCTCAAAAACTCCATGAAGATCGCTCCAATCGCGACACTCCTGTCCGTCGGTCTTGGAACTTTGGCAGCCATTGGACTTAGCCAATCTCATGTTCCGGGACGCCGGACGATCATGGCCATTCTCATTTCGCCAATGATTGTCCCGCTCATAATTTCGGCGACGGGGATGTATTTTTTCTATTCGACCCTTGGGGGCTGGGCAGAGCACGGTCTGGGGCTTAGTCAGAACACAGTGGGCTATATGAAAGTCATCCTTGCGCATGCTGCGTTGGGAGTACCCTTTGTGATCATCACAGTTACAGCGACACTGGTTGGCTTTGACCGGTCACTGACCCGGGCTGCGGCAAATATGGGGGCAGGACCGGTTCGGACGTTTTTCAAGGTGCAGATGCCCTTGATCCTGCCCGGTGTGATCTCGGGCGCGCTGTTTGCGTTTATCACCTCATTTGATGAGGTTGTGGTTGTGCTGTTCGTTGGCTCTGCGGGACAGAAAACCCTGCCATGGCAAATGTTCACCGGTCTGCGCGAACAGATCAGCCCGACCATTCTGGCGGTGGCGACAATTCTGGTGGTGATCTCTATTGCCTTGCTGACCACAGTCGAGATTTTGCGCCGCCGGTCGGAAAAGCTGCGCGGTCTTTCACCGAGCTGAGGTTTGCAACCCATGCGCCGGGCGCTTATCTAAGGCTTAGGAGTTAAGGACACCCCGATGCCCATTGCCGTAATATTCGTCGTTGTTGCCGGGGCAATCGCCCTGTTTGTGCTCTATCCCCATCTTCGGGTGATTACAGGGGCCGTTGTGGCAATTTTCGTCGGGGTCGCCAGCATCTACTTTCTGCTGCCCGGCAGCGCCGACCAAGCGCGCCAGTCAGCCATAACGCCAAAACAGCTGCGCCTCAGCGATGTCGATCTGACCACTACGGACCGTTACACAGAGGTAAGGGGCCGCGTGGTCAATACTGCCGATGCAGACCTGCGCAGCTTTTTCCTGCGGGTCACTTTGCAGGACTGCATTGAAGCGGACAGTTGCGTCACTATCGGCGAGGATGAGGCGGAGATGCGCATCATCGTTCCCGCCGGTCAGGCCCGTGACTTTCAGGGCGTGCTTGATTTTCGCGACGCAGCGACACTGCGCGGCACGCCTAAATGGGATTACGATATTACCCGGATCACCGCGTCGCCCTAAGCACATGCTCTTCCCAGCCCAGCCGACGGCGCAGGGCGGCCCGGGCGCGATACAGGCGGGAATTGACCGTGCCTTCGGCCACACCGAATTCGCGTGACAATTCGGCATAAGACAGCCCTTCCACCCCAGCCAGCAACAGCAGCTGGCGCTGTTCGCCCGGAAGCTGGCCGATCGCCTCAAGCACCTCGCGGCAGGTCTGGTGCATGTCCTGGTTTCCTGGCGCCTCCAGCTGATCGACCGCGTCGGCATCATGCGTCTTCGCGGCACGGCGCAGGTCGATAAAGGCATTGTGCAACAGCGTCATCAGATAGGCCCGAGGTTTGCGGATTTCGCGCCCCTCCGCCCTAACCTTCAGCGCGCGCAAGAACGCCTCTTGCACAAGGTCGTCCTCTTCACCCGAGGCACGCGTCAGCGTCAGCGCATAGGCGCGCATCACGGGTCTGTGGCATTCAAGGTCATCCGACAACTCTGTTGGATGCCGCTCCGTTTGTACGTTTGGCATGCGATACCCCCATTTTTAGCGATTTTCTCGCCTTGGTATGCATTTTCGCATATGTGTTGGTATCTACCAGTTTGCGCAGGTTGGGACCTGCTATTCCGGCGGGTTTTGGCCGAGCAAAAATCCGCTGAGGAAGGAAATCTCCGCAGCACCGTCTACTCACATGAAAGCGCCAACAAGGCCTTTCCGGTGCGATGTTGCACCGCGAAAAGAAACGCATGAGTTTAGGAGAAAACAATGCGCAAACTTTCCACGATCCCCGCAGTTCTGACGGTTCTTATGCTGGGCGGTGCCGCTTGGGCAGCCTTTTCAGACGTTGACGCCGATCAGGACGGCTATCTGTCGGCTGAGGAGTTCGTTGCAGCATTCCCCAACGCCACAGAGGACACATTTCAGGCCGCAGACACGAATGCCGATGGCATGATCTCCGAAGCCGAGCATGTAGCTGCGGTGGATGCCGGGTTGCTGCCAGCAGCCGAATAAGGTTCCAAGCTGGCGGTCTTGCCACCCCCAACCGCCAGCACCCCAGCGCCGCCCAGTCACGCACCCTCTGGGCGGCGCTTCTTTTTCCGGCATTGGCCTCAAGCGTTTCGAGAAATTTGTCTCGCGGCTTTATTTCAATAGCTTTGAGGCAAAGCGAACCCGCAGATCTTGCCCCGTTCAATCCAACACTATTGGCTACAGAGCTGCGCCTATTCCACTTCACCAGACTGATAGGCCTCAATCACCTTCCGGGCATCAGCATCTGCGCCGGTCATCCATTCGGCCAGCATATCGCGGCCCAGTTCCAGCAATTGCGCACGGAATACGCCGCTGGGCAAACCGACCCCCATACCTTCATCGCGCAGGGCCGCCATGGTCAGCAGGGTGTATTCCTGGGCACGGTAGTACCCGGCATATTCGGCCATCTCGGCACAGGCGGTCAGGCCGTTGCGTTCTGCCCCAGACAGCGCCTGCCAGGCGTCGAGATTGACGAAGACATAGTTGCGCGGCAACCAGGCATCGACGGCATAATAATGCGACAGATGCTGCCACACACCGCGGCCATATCCCGTCGCTGCCGAAGAGATAAAGGCCTGCGCAGCACCGGTTTGCAGCGCGGAGTTCAAGTCAGCGGCAGCAACCCGGACAGGCTGCATGCCGATCATATCCGCCAACCGCGCGGTGGCCTGATTGTAGGAACGAAAGCGTGCGCCCTTCAGATCGGCCATCTCATCTACTGGCCGATCTGTGAACATACCTTGCGGCGGCCAGGGCACGGAATATAGCAGATGCAGATTCTCTGCCTCCAGCACGCTGCTAAGTGTCGGGCGCGCTGCGGACCAGAGGTTGCGGGATTCGTCAAAGGATGCGGCCAAAAATGGCAGGGAATCGATACCGAAGATCGGATGACGGTCCTGATGCGCGGATAAAAGCCGCTCTCCAATCTGGACCTTCCCTTCGGAAACCGCGTCAAAGATCTCGGCCCCGGCAATAAGCCCGCCGCCGCTATGCACGTTGATCGCCAACGCACCGCCAGTGGCCGTGCCAACACAACGCGCAAACTCCCGGGCGGTGGCTGTATGATAAGTGCTTTCGCCATAAGCGACCGGCATATCCCAGCTATCTGCGAATGACGCAGTAGCGATCAGGCAGGAAAAAGCCAAACAAAGCGGTGCCGTTCTCAACGCAGCCCCCGAGACTCGTGAAACCAGTCACAGCGTGACGATACGTCACCCGGCTGTCAACCACCTTGGGTTGTCGTTTGTCGCGGATAAGCCAGCTCGGCTCGCCAAAAGCGCTATAATCTTCGCAGCCTCGGTGCAGCACATGACGATCTGGCGGCGCACCGAGAGAAATATGATCAGCCGATATCGACCTTCGGCTCAGACCGGCGACGGATCATGAAGAAGAAGAATGCCAGACCGGCAAATAGCGCGGCAATGGGCCAGCTCAGCACTGTTTGCAACACAGGGTCCCAAAGGTAAGGCACGTCAACTTCCTGCAGCTTGGGCAGATAGGTCTCGTGCGTGGCGGGGCTGACTTTCTGCCACCAGGCATCTGCAGATGTCAGCGCCAGTTCCTCGCCTTGGGCGGCAGTGTCGTTATAGTCGGAATAACCAAGCCATGCGGCGAGGCCAAAGAAAATAAGTGCGATGAGGGCACGCATTCAGGGGCTCCTGCTGTTCCTCTCGGCTCCATACTTGCCGAAACGAGAAAAGAGCATATACGAAAGTGCAGTGCGGCAAAAGAACTGCTTTGCAGGATAATCAAATAGGCGGGAAATCACTGATGTTTCAAAGTTTTTCTCAGAAGTCTTCACCGGTACATGGTGCGACCCGGGTGGCTGAACTGCGCCGGAAACTGGCCGATATGGGGCTGAACGCCTTCGTTGTGCCCCGGTCCGATGCGCATCAGGGCGAATATGTGCCCGAACGAGATGAGCGTCTGGCCTGGCTGACCGGCTTTACCGGGTCTGCGGGGTTTGCAGCCGTGACCAGCGACAAGGCCGCGATGTTTGTTGATGGGCGCTATACCTTGCAAGTGCGAACGCAAACCGATTCGGCTGTGTTCGATGCGCTGAGCCTGCCTCAACAGACCCCAGCGAAATGGTTGGCCGAAACCCTGGATGCGGGCGTTGTCGGCTTTGACCCCTGGCTGCATACCAAAAAGCAGGTAGAGGAGATGGAGAAGGCCCTGCATCCCGCCGGTCTGACACTGAAACCGGTTGAGAACCCGATTGATGCGATCTGGACGGATCAGCCCGCCCCGCCCGCAGAACCGGTCAGGGTGCATCCCGATACGCTGGCTGGTCGCAGCCATCAGGATAAACGTCAGGAACTTGCCGCTGATCTCAGCAAGGCGGGGCCGCGGGCCGCGATCCTGTCCCTGCCTGATGGCATCGCGTGGTTGCTGAACATCCGGGGCGCTGACGTGCCGCGTGCGCCCTTGCCGCTTTGCTTTGCCATTCTGCATGAGGATGCAAGCGTCGATCTGTTTATCGATGCGGCCAAGCTGAACGATGATATCCGGGCACATCTGGGCGCAGAGGTGCGGATAAACCAACCAGATGCGCTGGAAGGCGCGATAGCCCAGCTGCAAGGGCCGGTCGCATTGGACGAAACCGCCTCCCCCTATCGGTTCCTGCAGATCCTTGAAACCGCAGGGGCCGAGGTGATCTGGCGGCGCGATCCCTGCATCCTGCCCAAGGCCTGCAAGATCGCCGCAGAACTGAACGGTGTCCGCGCGGCGCATCTGCGCGACGCCGGTGCGATGGTGGAGTTTCTGGCCTGGCTGGATCAGGAAGCGCCGGGCGGCACACTGACCGAAATTCAGGTTGTAGAGCAGCTTGAGGCATTTCGACGGGCCAGCAACCAGCTGCAGGATATCTCCTTTGATACAATTTCCGGCGCTGGTCCGGATGGCGCGATTGTGCATTACCGAGTGACCGACGAGACAAACCGGACAGTCACACCCAGCGATCTGATGTTGGTCGACAGCGGCGGGCAATATCTTGATGGCACGACTGACATCACCCGAACCGTGGCCACCGGCACACCGCCCGAGGGAGCCGTTCGGGCCTTTACGTTGGTCCTCAAAGGCATGATCGCCATATCACGCGCGCGCTGGCCCGAGGGGCTGGCCGGGCGCGATCTGGACGCGCTGGCCCGCATAGCGCTTTGGCAGGAAGGGTTCGATTACGATCATGGCACAGGCCATGGCGTCGGAGCTTATCTGTCTGTGCATGAGGGTCCGCAAAACCTGTCCCGCCGGGGCGAAGAGCCCTTGCGCGCTGGCATGATCCTGTCAAACGAGCCGGGATATTACCGCGAAGGCGCGTTCGGTATCCGCATTGAGAACCTTGTCATCGTGACCCCACCTGCAACGCCAGAAGGCGGCGACCGCCCGATGCTGGGCTTTGAAACCCTGACCCTTGCGCCCATCGACCAACGTCTGATAGACAAGAGCCTTCTTGTTCAGGCTGAAATCGACTGGCTCAATGCCTATCACGACCGCGTGCGGCGCAAGGTTGCGCCATTGGTCAGTGACAGTGCGGCGACATGGCTGGCCGACGCAACGCGCGCCTTGTGACGTCGTCGTCACAAAAGTCGCGTAAAATGTTGACAGAAAAAGATGGGGAAGAAGATGCTTGATACTGCGATTTCTGTGACCCGCGCCACCGGCACATGGGTGGTCCGCGCTGGCGGGGCCATCATCGGGGAGACCAACTGCGCACTAAAACTGCACGAGGGCAATCACCCGGATGTGGTCTATTTCCCCCGCGATGATATCGAAATGGCCTTTCTGGATGAAAGCGATCATTCTACGGCCTGCCCGCACAAGGGACAGGCCCGCTATTTCACCATCGTTGTTAAAAGCGGATCGATCGAGAATGCTGCCTGGTCCTATGAAAGCCCGCATGAAGCTGTCGCGGATATCAAGGATCATCTGGCCTTCTACACGGCGGATCGGGTAACTGTGGAACAAATTTGATTTTAAGGTGATGACCGCGTTGCGTATGTTTGTTCACAGTCTCTTGGTGCTTTCTTTGCTGGCAACGTCAGCTTTGGCCGATATCGTGATAAAGCAAGGCACGCTCAGTAGCCAAAGCCGGGCCTGGATCTCGGAAATGTTTGAGGTTCAGCGCGATTTCTACGAGCCACTGGTTGACGTGCCCGAGGATTTTACCGTGCCGGTCTGGCTGCATCCAAACCGCACGGCCTATATCGCAAAAGAGAAAACCAAGACCTGGGATGCTGAGAACTTTCTCGGCCACTATGATCCGGTTAAGGATCGCGTTGTCACCTATCAGCAATTCGGCCTGGACTCGGTGCTGATCCATGAGGTCCAGCACGCATTTCATGACCTGCTGGGCGAAAACCAATACGGGCGCAGCTTCTACTGGCTGAACGAGGGGCTATCGCACTACTTTGAGAATGCGGTGCGCATACGTGATGGCAGTGTGGCCTATGTCGCCAGTCGGCGCGATATCGCTGTGCTGGATGACTATTTTTCGCGGCGCGCCAAACGATATTCCGACATCGTGCATTTTCTTGAATTTCACCGATCGGACCGTTTCCATAACTCCCGGAAAGAAGATTACGTTGTGCGGCAAGTGTCGCGCAGCGTCGTTGCCTTTCTGATGCGGAGCGAGACGCGCAAATCCGTGCTTTATGAGATCATCCGCGATCTTTACGCGGGCACTGCACTGAATGCTTCGATAAAAAAGCACTATACCGGTGGAAGAGCCGCGTTTCACAGCGACTGGACGACCTACGCGAAGCGGCTTCTTCGAAAGAAATAGCCGCCTTCTGAAAAGCCTTGTTACCGGGATCGCCTGATGAACCTTAACTTCCGGGAAGGTTGCGGTTCAGGAATGCTCTTCCCGGACAGTGGCCACCAAGGCGCGATTATAACTTTTCAACGCGTCGATCTGAAACACGGCCCCCAGAATGTCCGGCTCTTCCCCGTCCGCAGGCGCTTTGCCCAACACCGGTAGGAAATCCGTCCCGGTCAGATCGAACATCGGCAGCGCCTTTTCCAGTGTGTCAGAGGGCAACAGATAAACACCCTGCTCGACCAACTCACCGCAGGCCACAGCAGAGGCCGACTTCTCCCCGCCCGCCGGGCGCATCACCCGGCCGACCGAAATAGACGCCGCCAGATACCCTTGCGGCCCCTCGGACAAATGCACACCGCGCCGCTCAGCTTGCGCAAGAAAGACACTGCCGTTAACCAGCCGTGCACACAGCGCCGAGGACAGCGAAACGCTGACCATCACCGCCAGTCCTGCCTGCCAGTCGCCGGTAAGTTCAAACACGATCAGCGTGGTCGAAATCGGCGCGCCAAGAACCGCAGCGGCCACAGCCCCCATTCCAGCCAACGCGTAAAGCCCCACAGTGCCCGAAACCGTTGGAAAGATCGCCGTTGCAATCAGGCCAAATGCCCAGCCCGTCAGCGCCCCAAGCATCAGCGATGGCGAAAACATTCCCCCGCCCATACGTCCGGCAAAGGTAACGGCCACGGCGATCACCTTTATCACGGCAAAGACCACCACCTCCCACAGCACCAAGCGCCCCGTCAGTGCGTTCGATGTCGTCTCGTACCCCACCCCGATGATATGCGGGAAGAAGACAGCGATACCGCCCAGAACGGCCCCCGCCAGCGCGGGGCGCAGCCAGCGTGGCAGACCTGTGCTGTCCTGAATGGCATCCCCGATATCCTCTGCCGCAAAGATCGCCCAGATCATCATCGCCGCCACAATGCCAGAGACCAGGCCAAGGATCATAAAAGCGGGCAGTTCAACATAAAATGCAAGGTCACGGGCAGGCAGCACAAACTCGGTAATGTCGCCGACAAAAAGCTGGCTAACCACGGCCCCGGCTGCCGAGGCAATCACAATCGGCGCAAAAGCATGCAGCGCGAAATGGCGCAGGATCACCTCAAGCGCGAAAAGCGCCCCGGCAATTGGCGCATTGAACGAGGCCGACACCGCCGCCGCGGCAGCACAGCCCATCAGATCGCGACCGGTCACCCCATCGGCATGGATCAACTTCGATATCTTAGAAGCCAGAACCGCCCCAAGATGCACCACCGGTCCCTCACGCCCCGTCGACCCACCCGTTGACAGGGTGATCAGGGACGCCAGCGTCGCAGCCAGGCCAGAGCGTCCGTCAATGCGCCCGTCATTCAAAGCAGCGCCTTCAATCACATGGCTGACCGATTGGGGCCGCCCATCCTTAGTGAAATGATGCAGGATCAAACCCACCGCCAACCCGCCGAAGATCGGGATCAGCAGAACTTTCCACCACAAAAGGCCCGCAGCATGGCTGGCCAGCGTTTCATCGGTCGCCCCATAAACCAGCGTCTGCAACCAGACGATGCCAAGGCGAAACCCGACCGCCGCAAGCCCGGCGGCAATCCCCAGAACAAGGGCAATCAGCCAGAACTGCAACTGCCCTGGGCCGCGCTGCCTTATGGCGACAAAACCACGCTGCGCCTTGCCCAAAGCATGCCGTCGCTGGCGGGCGATAACCTCGACCAGCCTGTCCGCCATCAGCCGTCTTTCCGGCGAATCCCGATCGGCTTGCCAAGGCCCTCAGGCGTCGGCAAAGCCGCGTGATCCGCGGCGGCCCTTGCAATCCGGGCCTGCGCCCAGTCGGGATAGGCGGCAGAACGGCGCGTGGTCAGGTCAACATTCATCAACATCTCTTCACAGGTCGCGACCAATGCCTCATCGCGCCACATTTCCATCCATAGATGCATCCGCTTGGCATCTGCATCTATGATCCGAATGGCGACATGAAAAGCCTGCCCCTCCAGCATCTCATCCAGATAGGTCAGGTTGGCCTGCAGCGCATAGGGTCCCTGACGCGCGGCGGCGACATGTGTCTCGCCCACGCCGAGTTCGTTTTCCAGAACCAGATCAATCGTTTCGTCGAAAGCCTTGGTATAGTAAGCCACATTCATGTGACCATTGTAATCCAGCCATTCGGCTGGCACCCGGCGTGCGGGCGTTCGGAACGGCGCGTCATAGGGGCCGTCATGTCCGGTGCGCGATGCCATTTCGGGTTTCCAATCCTGTCCTTGATCCTTAACACTTCTGACAGGTGTCAGGAGGTTCTCATGAGCATAGAAACGGCCATCGACCGCTTGCGCAAGGCGCTTGGCGACAGATTTGAAACCAGTGATGCAAGCCACGCACTGCATGGCACCAACGAGAGCTATTATCCCGAAACATTGCCCGACGGCGTGGCCTATCCTGCCAATACGGACGAGGTGGCCCGGATTGTGCGCATCTGCGCCGAAGAAAACTGTCCAATCATTCCCTGGGGCGTGGGCACCTCGCTGGAGGCAAACGCGCTGGCTATTTCGGGCGGGATCAGTCTGGATATGTCGCGCATGGACAAGGTGCTTGAGGTGGCGGCTGAGGACATGCTTACGATTGTGCAACCCGGCGTCACGCGAGAGGCCCTGAACACCGATCTGCGCGCCACCGGCCTGTTCTTCCCGATTGACCCAGGTGCCAATGCGACGCTGGGCGGGATGGCAGCCACCCGGGCCTCGGGCACAACGGCGGTGCGCTATGGTACCATGCGCGAAAATGTCCTGGCGCTTGAGGTGGTTCTGGCCGATGGCCGGATCATTCGCACAGGAACAAGGGCGGCAAAATCGGCCGCGGGCTATGACCTGACCAAGCTGATGATCGGGTCCGAAGGAACCCTTGGAATTATTACCGAACTGACCCTGCGCCTGCGCGGCCAGCCCGAGGCAATCTCGGCCGCGACCTGCCGCTTTGACGATATCAAGGGGGCGGTGAACACCGCAATCCAGACGATACAGATGGGCATTCCGGTGGCGCGGATGGAACTGGTCGACGATATCTCAATCCACGGCTTCAATCAGCATTTCGGCACCGATATGCCCGTCGCCCCGCATCTGTTTCTGGAATTCCATGGCAGTGAAACAGCGGTGGCAGAGCAATCAGAAACGCTTAGTGAGATCGCGGCTGATTTTGGCGGTGCGGGGTTTGAATGGTCCACCAAGGCAGAGGACCGGACCCGGCTGTGGAACATGCGCCATAACGCCTATTTCGCCGCCAAGGCTCTGAACCCGGGTGGCACGACCCTGACCACCGATATCTGCGTCCCGATCTCGCGTCTGGCAGAGGCGATTACGGCGACCAAAGCGGATATCGAGGCAGCTGGCATGATTGGCCCAATCCTGGGCCATGTCGGCGACGGAAACTACCACGCCGCCCTTTTGCTGCGGCCTGACGCGCCGAAGGATCTGGAAACGGCCAAAGCGCTGGCGGCCCGCATGGCCGAACGCGCACTGGAGCTTGGCGGGACGGTCACCGGAGAACATGGTGTCGGCGTCGGCAAGATGAACTACATGGCCGACGAGCATGGCGAGGGCTGGTCCGTGATGGCGCAACTGAAACGCGCGCTTGATCCAGACAACATCCTCAACCCCGGTAAAGTCGTACAGATCAACTGAGCCGCGCACGACCCGTAGGGTGGGTTTAAACCCACCCTACCCGATGCGTCGGGCGACCGCGCTCACACTACGTTGAATTGCGATGTCCCGCAGGTCGCGCTATATTTTGAAAAATATATCAAATCGAGCACCGTCCATGACACTATCCCGCAGAGCTTTCACAAATGGTGGCATTGCAGCCCTTGGCACCAGCCTCGCAGCCCCCGCAATTGCCCAGCAGGTCACCGATACCGGCCTTGTCGTCGAACCCAAAGAACCACTTAAACGCCGCGTCTCGGGCTTTATCACCCATGAATGGCGGGAGCATTTTGAAACGCTGAAGAACGGCGCTATCCTGTGCGATACACGAGGGCGCGCGGTTTTCTACTGGTCCGAGGATGAGAGCACGACCCGCATATACCCCTCCTCCGTTCCGCTGACCGACGAGCTGACCCGCCGTGGTCGGACAGAGGTCGTTCTGAAACGAAACGGCCCCGAATGGCGCCCCACGCCCGAGATGCTGAAGCGTAACCCGGAGCTACCCGAATATGTCGGCCCCGGCCCGCAGAACCCGCTGGGCACCCATGCGCTGAACCTCAGCTGGCAGTATTACCGCATCCACGGCACCAATGACGTGCGCAAAATCGGTCGGCGATCCTCAAACGGTTGTATCGGCCTGTTCAATGAACATATCGAGGAATTGTTTGGCTTTGCCAAAATCGGCACGCAGGTCGTGCTGATCTGATCAACCCGCCAGCAGCGCTTTGGCAGCGGATCGCGCCTCATCCGTGATCCGGTCGCCTGCCAACATGCGGGCAATTTCGTCTATGCGGGTTGCGTCGGTCAAGGGTTGCACAAGGGTTGAGGTGATGTCGCCCGTCACCGATTTCGAGACCTGCCAGTGATGCGCGCCCAGTGCTGCGACCTGCGGGGAATGCGTCACGACCAACACTTGGGCACTTTCGGCAACTTGTGCCAAACGCCGCCCCACCGCATCTGCGGTTGCCCCGCCGACACCGCGGTCAATTTCGTCAAAGATCATTGTCAGACCCTCGGCGCGCCGCGTCAGGCAGACCTTTAGCGCCAAAAGAAAGCGCGACAATTCCCCGCCCGAGGCAATCCGATTGATCGGGCCCGAGGGCGCACCGGGATTGGTGGCCACTGTAAACGCGACGCCATCAATGCCGTCCGGGCCCGGGTCCGCGACGTCGAATGCCGTTGTGAACACGGCACGCTCCAGCTTTAGCGGTGCCAGTTCGGCGGCCATGGCCGCATCGAGCTTAACCGCCGCTTTCTGCCGGGCAGCACTCAACGCCTCGGCCAGCTTGCCGTAGGCGGCCTCGGCTTCAGACACCTCGGCTTTTAGCGCGGCAATATGCGCAGCCCCGGTGTCGATCTTGTCCACCCGGGTTCGCAGATCATCGGCCAGTGCAGGCAGTTCATCCGGTTGCACATTGTGCTTGCGGGCCAGCGCGCGGATGGCAAACAGGCGTTCTTCTGTGGCCTCCAGTTCGTGCGGGTCGAAACTTATTTCTTCTGCGAAGCGGCTTAGGGCCGATTGCGCCTCGCCCAATTCATTCAGGGCCCGCGCAAGCGCGTCGATGGCGCTTTTCAAGCGTCCCTCTGCCCGGCCATCGACAAGTTCCAGCCAGCGCAACGCATCCGAAAGACGCCCTTCGGCCCCGTCATTGCCCATCGCGGCCTCGGCAGACGCCATATCCTCGCGCATTTTCTCCGCGACCTGCATCAGACGGCGGCGGGTATCCAGTGCCTCGTCCTCGCCCGGTTGCGGGTCGAGATCATCCAATTCCTTGGCAGAATGACGCAGATATTCTGCATCGCGGGCAGCAGCGGCAAGACTTGATTCTTCCTCGGCCAGCCGGTCTTGCGCGTCCCGCCAGATCCGCCAGGCCCCGCGCAGTGCATCGCGCTGCGGCTCAAGCCCGCCAAAGGCGTCCAGCATTGCGCGATGCGCGCGGGGGTCCAGCAGCCCCTTGTCGTCATGCTGGCCATGCAATTCGACCAATGTGTCGGAAAGCGCGCGCAATACCTCGCCTGAGACACGGCGATCATTGACAAAACCGCGCTTGCGTCCATCGGCAGAGGACAGGCGACGCAGCAGCAGCTCTTCCCCGGCGGGGATTTCGGCCTCATCCAGAACAGCGCGGGCCGGATGGTTGTCGGGCAGATCGAATACGGCAGTGACCTCACCCTCAGCCGCCCCACTGCGCACAACATCGGCGCGGCCGCGCCAGCCCAGCACAAGGCCCAGCGAATCCAGAAGAATCGATTTGCCCGCCCCGGTCTCTCCGGTCAGGACATTCAGGCCAGGCTGAAACTCAAGCTCCAGCGCCTCAATCAGCAGGATATTGTGGATCGACAGTTCACGCAGCATCTGCGCTCAAAGCCATTTGCCCCGGATCACCTGCCGGTAAATACGGCTCAGCCAACCCCGGCCACTATCCTTGGCCTCAAGCCCCCGATCCGTCAGCAGCTTGTAGGTATCTTCATACCAGACCGAGCCCTGATAGTTATGGCCAAGAATGGCCCCAGCAGTCTGGGCATCTTCCACCAACCCAAGCGACAAATAGGCTTCGACCAGCCGATGCAGAGCCTCGGGCGTATGCATGGTGGTCTGGAAATCTTCGATCACCACGCGGAACCGGTTGATGGCCGCAGCATAGTGACCTTTCTTCAGGTAGTAGCGCCCAACCTCCATCTCTTTGCCCGCCAGATGGTCAAAGGCCAGATCGAATTTCAAACTGGCCGAAGCAGCGTAGTCGCTGTCAGGATAGCGTTCGATGGTCTCACGCAACTCCTGCAAGGCTTCGAAGGTCAGGGATTGATCGCGTTTTACGTCGACGATCTGGTCATAATAGCTAAGTGCGATCAGATATTGCGCATAGGCGGCGTCTTCATCCGCCGGATACAGGTCCAGATACCGGTTCGCGGCGTCGCGGCTTTCGTTGAACAGACCAGATTCGTAATAGGCAAAGGCAGACATCATAGTCGCCCGTTTGGCCCATTCTGAATAGGGATACAGGCGCTCTACCTCATCAAACAAACGTGCGGCGCGGACGCTGTTACCGCCGTCCAGATCACGCTCTGCCGCGACGTATAAATCCTGCGCCGAACGAGATTCGACAGGGATTTCCTTTTCGCCGCCAAAGATGCGACCACAGCCGGTCAGCGTGCTGGCAAACAGGATGATGATGACCAAATACCGAAAAAAGCTCATGCCGACCGCTACTTCATAGTTGCACGGAGGACTGCCCCCCGCGCGGTGCTTAGCACAGACCTTAAAGGGTTAGAAAGAGGATGGAACCCGCAAAATGCGCAGGATCAGCCAACCCGTGCCAAATCGACGGCGCGCAGGCCGAAACCTGGCAGGCCGCGAACCATTTCAGGTGTGCAGTCAATGACCTCATACGCGTCTGGGGTCGCAAAAAGTTTGCGCAGCAGCGCGTTGGTGGCCCCGTGACCGGCACGCTGGCCGTTGTAAAGGCCCAGGATCGGCTTGCCAGCCAAGGCCAGATCGCCCAGCGCATCCAGCATCTTGTGGCGCACGCATTCATCCGTCCGGCGGAACCCTTCGGGGTTCAGAACGGCATCGCCCTCAACCACAACGGCGTTTTCCAGCGTACCGCCCAGCGCAAGACCTGCGCTTTGCATTGCTTCAACATCACTGTTGCGGCAGAAGGTGCGACAATCCGCCAATTCCCGCGCGAAAGAGCCGTTGGCCATATCCAGCCGACGCTGTTGCTGGCCGATAGCCGCATCAGGGAAATCAATCGCGAAATCGATGGTGAACCCGTCGTCCTGCGGCAAAAGCTCTGCAACCGCCCCATCCTGTTCATGGCGCACAGGCTTCAGGATGCGGATTGCAGCAATTCCTGCCCCCAGCTTCACCAGTCCGGCGCGATGAATGTCGCGCACAAACCGACGGGAAGACCCGTCCATGATCGGCACTTCGGGTCCATCAATGTCGATCAACACATTGTGCAGACCCGTCCCGGCGATGGCCGCCATCAGATGTTCGATGGTTGAAACCTTGACCCCGGCCCCGTTGCTGATGGTGGTGTTCAGCTGCGTGTCAGAAACCGCGTTGTACCGTGCAGGCACCATCTTATCGCGATCAGTGACATCAATGCGGCGGAACCAGATACCAGCATCGGCGCTTGCGGGCCGCAATGTCATTCGCACGGGCCTGCCGGAATGCAAGCCAGTACCGACAAATTGAACATCTGTTTTCAGCGTTGTCTGCACGATAGGACCTCTTTGGTTGCCTCGCTGGTTGCGATGTTGAAACTGTCGCGATGCAAGGCGTCTTGGTTCACAAAAATAGACTTTGTGCAGTGCGCAAACAAATCAACGATTATGTCGGTTTGCTACAGATTTGTAACAGCGGCCTCTCAACCCCAAGCTGTACAGGGAATAGGCGATCCGGCCACGTTACCACGCCAAATACGGAACGGGTCTATAGGTGCTGCCCGCCATTGATCTCGATCTCGGTTCCGTTGACGTAAGAGGACGCATCCGAGCACAGGAAATAGATGACATCCGCAACCTCATCCGTGCTGCCGATGCGCCGCAGGGGCAGCTTTTCGATGATCTTGTCGGTGCCCGGTGACAGAATCGAAGTTTCGATCTCGCCGGGGGCGATGGCATTGACGCGGACCCCAAGCGGACCGAAATCATGCGCCATCTCGCGGGTCAGCGCGGCAAGGGCGGCCTTCGATGTCGCATAGGCCGCCCCAGCGAATGGGTGAACCCGGGCCCCGGCGATCGAGGTCACATTGACCACTGCGCCCTTCGCTTCGACCAGTTCCTCCTGCAGGCCGCGCGACAGAACAATCGGCGCGAAGAAATTAACATGAAATACTTTTCCCCAATCCATCAAATCCGTGGTGATCGTGTTCAGACGTTCGCCATCCGGCCCTTTGGGGGAAATTCCGGCATTATTAACCAGCGCATGCAGCGGCCCGTCTAGACGTTCGCGGATGATCTCAACCGCATTGATCGTGTCGGCAGGGTCGGACAGATCAAGCTGGATATGGTTGTCCTCGCCGCCCGGCCAGGGGCATTTGTCATCCAGCGCATTGCGAGAGCATGTCAGCACCCGCCAGCCTTCACCGGCAAATTTCCTGACCGTCGCGTGACCGATACCGCGGCTTGCGCCGGTCAAAAGCAGTGTTTTGGTCATGCTGATCCCCCGCCCCGTGCATCTGCAACCATGGTATTGCCGAACTACAGTGACATCGACGCAGGCCACAAAGGCAAGAGAATACGCATCACGTTTTCGCAGAACACGGGCTTTTTCCGCGCCCGCCACGGCGCAATCCGGTCATTCCCCGGACTGGCCGTTTCCGAAATACTCCGCCTGCGGCAGAAAACCGCCCAGCCGCGCGGCGCTGGACCAGCCACGCTCTGTTTCTTGGGTGCCGATCAGAACCACGCCATTGGCTGGCAGGCCCAGAGGTTTCAGGGTTGCAAGGATATCGCGCCGCGCCTGCCCCCAACCGGCCGTCAAACCGGGGGTACGCCCGGCCCCGGCAAAGTTGACACCGCTGACCTCCCGCAACTCAACGGCAAACGCATCCGGAGCCTCGCCCTCCGGGGCCAGTACCGACGATCGCACCGGATCAGCCCGGATAGCTTTTCGCGCACCTCTGTCGGCATCTCCAACCGCCGCGCCAGTTTCAGCCGCAATCCCTGATGGGTGAACAGAAACGCGGTCACGTCACGCCCCGCGCCCTTGAGGATCGAGGCATATTGCGGATAGGCCAACCCCAGTTCCTTGGCCCGGCGCATTCGGCCGCGCACAATCTCTAGCGGGACAGTGCCGATCAGATCCCGCCGCGCCTTTTTCCAGCAATGCCGCCGCCAGCCCTGACCGGGCTCAAATTTAGGGCCTTTGTTGTGGCCCGGTCCATAGTGCTTTGTCTCACGCATCTCAGCAGATTCAGGCCAAACGCACATAAAGGTCAATGCTGCGCTATTGACCCGGGTCGCGCCATACCCAAAACTGCGGCGCATCAGATTAGGGAGTCGAAGCGATGCGCTTTTTGGTGGCCATGTTGTTCTTTCTTGCCAGCCCGGCGCTGGTCTTTGGTGGGCAGGCCGACCTGTATTTACGCGCCCTTGAGGCCGAAGATATCCCCAGCGAGGAATGGTTCGCCATGGTCGCGGGCAAAACCGTAACCTACCGGATCGACGACCAGCTTTGGGCGCATGAGACCTATGACCCCAATACCAACCGGGTCTATATCGCGCTGGCCGATGGGGAGTGTATGGAAGGTATCTGGACCCATACCGATGGCGCATTTTGCTTTGCCTGGGAAGACGATGACTTTGTGTGTTTCCGTCATGCCCGCTCGGACGAGGATATTCTGATCATTCCGATGCAGGGCGGCGAAATGTCCGGGGCCATCCAAACCGTCGACAGCATCGACGACACGGGCCTGCCCTGCGGGCCGGAGTTGATCGGCTGATGCGCTTTGTCCTGCTGCTGCTTTGTACTGCGCTGCCTGCGCAGGCCGACCAGATTGTCGGCCCCGCCGAATTTCAGTCCATAAGCGAAGGCAAAACCCTGCATTTCACCCGCGACGGCCTGACCTTCGGAGCAGAGCAGTTCTACAAGAACCGCACCAGCACCTGGCAGTACCCCGATGGTACGTGTACGTCCGGCCAGTGGTACGCAGATGGGGATGCCGTTTGTTTTGTGTACGAACACGAGCCGTTTCCGCAATGCTGGCTGATAACCCGGCGGGATGAGACCATTTTTGCCAGACTCAGCCATCTGCCAGACAGCGACCCGTCCGAGATCCGGCTGTCACATATAGATGACGAACCGGTTCCCTGCCCCGCACCTGATCTGGGTGTCTGACAACGCCCACATGATCATTTCAGATAGCGCTCCGGCGAAAACGGCGACAAATCAGAATTGGCTTTCCGCCCGTCCACCATATCCGCGATAAGGCGTCCGGTCTTTGGCCCTGCCGTCAATCCGACATGCTGGTGCCCAAAGGCTGCCAGACAGTGCCCCCTATCATCCAGCGGTCCGATCACCGGCAGGCCATCAGCTGTCACGGGGCGATGGCCCATCCAGATTTTTGTATCCTCATAGGTCAGATCCGGCATCAACTGGGAAATTCGGCGGCGCAAATACGCCTCTGGCGCGGCGTGTGGCGCGGCCTTTAGGCCGCTAAATTCGACCAAACCACCGACACGCAAGCGGCCTTGCATCGGCGTGATCACAAACTCGCCCTCGGTGACCAGAATCGGCGCGCGCGGCATGTCGGAGGGGGCGATCAGCTCCACATGATAGCCGCGCTCTGACTCCAGTTTCAGCCCCTGCAAACCAAGGGACCGCGCCAGCGCCCCGGACCAAGCACCCAGCGCCAATACCAGACGATCACCCGCAATCCGTTGCCCGCCTGCCAGCAGTGCCGGACACGGCCCGTCAGTATCAACGCCTTCAATCTCTGCGATCTTGATTTGCCCGCCCTCGGCCTCAAAATGGGCAGCCAGCGCCTCAACATATGCCCCGGGGTCCGAGATGCGGCCATGGTTCGGACAGACCACCAGCGTCTCAAAGGCCTGTGCCAGCATTGGCTCCTTCGCCGCGACCTCTGCCCCAGTCAGCACCTGTATATCAAAGTCGTAGTCTTGGAAGACCATCCCGGGCAGGCTGCGCAATGTCTGGGGCGTGACCAGCGGCAGGATGGCGCTGGCCGCCAGCACCCCGGCATTACCATAGCTAGCCCCGGCGGCCGGACCCGTGCGGTCGACCAAGGTCACCTCGTGCCCTGCACGTTGCAGCCAGATCGCGGCAGAGACGCCGACAATCCCGGCACCAGCAATCACCACATGCATATGAATCATCCCAAACTTAACATGACGGAATCAGAACAACTCACCCTGATCATCCGGGCTGGCCTTGCTGGTGCCGCGGCGCGGCGCAGTGCCGGTTTTGACCCGCCCATCTGCAAACTCAATTTCCAGCGCAGCGGCCTTGCGGGCTACGGCCGCGGTTTGCACCAACGCACCGTCATCCTGCCTGACCACGGCATATCCTCGCCTCAATGTCGCCTGATATCCCATTGTCTGCCTTAACTTTTCCGCCGCGTCTAGCCTGCGTTTCTCATCAGTAATACGTCGATGGATTGCGCGGGAAAGATCGGAGGAAATCCGACCCAATTGCCGCTGCCAGTCAGAGACCAGCAGCCGCAAAGGCTCTACCGAGACACGCTGACCGGTCAGCTTGTCGCGGGACCGTTCGGCCCGCCGTTGCAGTGCCCGGGCGGCATCCACCTGCAAAACCTGCAGCCGGTCCCACCGCCGCGTCATTCCAACCCGCAACAACCCCGGCCCGAACTGCCCGGACAAGCCCGATGAAATCTGGATTTTTCTTTCCTGAACAAGGGCTTTTAGCCCGTTTTCCAAGCGCCCTGATATCGCATCCAGCCGTTGTACACGGTCGGCCAGCATCTGCGCAGGTTTGGGCAACCCCCGGCCCAGATCCCGCAGCCTTTGGCTGCTATCGGCCAAACGGCGCGACATGGCCCCAATCCGGCGCTCATCTAGTTTCGCCAGATGCGCGGTCAGATCTGCGCGCACCGGCACCGCCATTTCCGCGGCAGCCGTTGGGGTGGGCGCGCGTTGGTCAGAGGCGTAATCAATCAGGGTCGTATCAGTTTCGTGGCCCACGGCCGAGATCAGCGGGATCGCGCTGCCTGCTGCCGCCCTTACGACGATTTCCTCGTTAAAGCCCCAAAGATCCTCGACCGAGCCGCCGCCCCGCGCGACGATCAGCACATCAGGACGCGGTATCGCCCCGCCCGGCGTCAGTGCGTTGAACCCGGCAATCGCAGCGGCAACCTCTGCCGCGCATTTCTCCCCCTGCACCGCCACCGGCCAGATCAGCACCTTGCGCGGGAAGCGGTCGCGCAACCGGTGCAGAATATCCCGGATCACCGCGCCCGAGGGGGAGGTGACCACACCGATCACCTCCGGCAGATAGGGCAAGGGGCGCTTGCGGTCTGCGGCGAACAGCCCCTCAGCCTCCAACGCCTTCTTGCGCTTTTCCAGCATCGCCATCAGCGCGCCCATACCCGCAGGTGCAATGCTGTCGATCACAATCTGATAGCGTGACTGCCCGGCAAAGGTGGTCAGGCGACCTGTTGCGACCACCTCCATCCCTTCTTGGGGCTGGGTCCGCAGACCGGTCGCAACCCCTTTCCAGATCACACCGGCCAAAACCGCCTTGTCATCCTTGAGGTCCATATAGACATGGCCAGAGCGGGGCCGGGACACGCGCCCGACCTCACCACGTATCCGGACATGCGCAAACTCCCCCTCAATGGTCCGCTTGATCGCGCCGGACAGCTCTGAGACGGTAAATTCTGGGGCGTTCTGGCCCGGGGCGGGATCGTCGATAAGATCGGACATAAGCGCAATCTAGCGCCGGTATCAGCCGTGCGAAAGCGCAATTCGCTGCGGCTGGTGCTTGCCCCGATCAGTCCGCCGCCCTAAACCGGTTCGCATCAACAAAGGAGACGCTTTTCGTGAAAATACTACTCCTCGGCAGTGGCGGGCGTGAACATGCGTTGGCCTGGGCGATTGCGCAAAATCCGAAATGCGACCGGCTGACATGTGCCCCCGGGAATGCCGGGATGCGGGAGGTTGTTGAATGCGTGAAGTTGAACATTGAAGATGCTGAAAGTGTTGTAAATTTTACCAAAGAGGGCGCGTTCGATTTTGTCGTGACCGGCCCAGAGGCCCCGCTGGCTGCCGGTGTCTCCGACGCGTTGCGGACCGCTGGATTTCTGGTCTTTGGCCCCAGTCAGGCGGCGGCGCAGCTAGAGGCGTCAAAGGCGTTTACCAAAGATATCTGCGACGCAGCCGGTGTGCCAACTGCGGCCTGGGCAAAGTTCGATGCTGCCAGTCCGGCGCGCGATTATGTGCAGGCGCAGGGCGCGCCCATTGTAATCAAGGCGGACGGGCTGGCTGCGGGCAAGGGCGTGACCGTTGCGATGGACCTTGAAACAGCGCTTGCGGCTATTGATGACTGTTTCGATGGGGCTTTCGGGGAGGCCGGGGCCGAAGTGGTGATCGAAGAATTCATGCCCGGCGAAGAAGCCTCGTTCTTTGTGCTGTGTGACGGCACAGATGTTCTGCCTATCGGGACGGCGCAGGACCACAAACGTGCCTATGATGGTGATAAGGGGCCGAATACCGGCGGAATGGGCGCGTATAGCCCTGCCCCGATCATGACCGACGCTTTGCAGGCGCAGATACTCGACCAGATCATCCGCCCGACGCTGACAGAGATGGCCAAGCGGGGCGCACCCTATCAGGGGGTGCTTTATGCCGGTGTGATGATCGCCGACGGACAGGCGCGGCTGGTGGAATACAATGTCCGCTTTGGCGATCCGGAATGTCAGGTGCTGTGCCTGCGGCTGGGCGCGCAGATTCTGGATGCTCTGCTGGCCTGCGCACAAGAGACGCTGGCCGATGCCCGCGTGTATTGGGCCGAGGATCATGCCATGACGGTGGTGATGGCCGCCAAGGGGTATCCCGGCACTTATGCCAAGGGCGATGTGCTTGGCGGGCTGGATGGCATCGACGATCCGATGACCAAGGTTTTTCATGCCGGAACTGCGCTGGATGGGGATGATCTGGTGTCAAACGGTGGGCGTGTTCTGAACATCACCGCCCGCGGGACAAACCTACAAGAGGCACGGGATCGCGCCTATGCCGCCGCAGATCAGATCGACTGGCCAGGTGGGTTTTTCCGGCGGGATATTGGCTGGCGCGCGCTTAAATAGAGACGTGCGAGCCGCGCATCGCCGAGCCGTGGCGCGGCGATCCGCCCTTTGATCAAATCACTTTATGCCCACCACCGGCGCGCACCACTCAATGCACACACCAAGACCAGCCCAATCGCCGTGCCGACGGGACGGCTCGGCGATGCGCGGCGGCCTTTGGTCTTGATTCCGCGCAAGGCCAATGCGTCAACATTTGCAATGCTTGATTGATCGAGAGACGGTGAAGTTAAGCCCGCGCGGCAAGATGCTCTGATGCGACCCGCAGCGCCCCGCCGCCATGCTCGATCCCCAGTGCCTTCAGGCCAGCGTCAATGCAGCCCAGCGTGCCCATCATCATGGGCGGGCTCAGATGCCCCATATGACCGATGCGAAACAAATCGTCGCCCGCATTTGGCCCGGCATCGCCCAGCGTCAGGCCAATGCCCAAGGTCAGCCCTGCCTGCGTCTCACACCATTGCCGCAGCCGCACGGCATCTCGGGGCGCGGTATGCAGCGTCGTGACCGAGGTGGAGCGGTGCGCCGGATCGGCGACATTGAAACGGATATCGCCCAGCTCGGACCACACATCAATTGCGGACCAGACGATTTCGGCCAGGGCCTGATGGCGGGCCCAGACGGCCTCAATCCCCTCTTCCTGCAACATCTCAAGTGCTTTGTGCAGGCCCAGCAGATGATGCGTCGGGGCCGTTCCGCAGAACCGCTGATAAAACGCCTGCGGATAGACACGCGGTAACCAGTCATAATAGCGCGACACGCGCGGCTGGGTCTTGCGCGCCGCCAGCGCCTTTTCATTGACGAAGTTGAAGCCCAGACCGGGCGGCGTCATCAGCCCTTTCTGACAGGCTGCCACCAGCACATCGACGCCCCAGCCATCCATCTCGAACGGCTCACATGCCAGCGAGGCGATGCAATCCACCGCCAGCAAGGCATCATGCCCGGCCGCATCCATCGCCTGCCGAACCGCCGCGATATCGTTGCGTATCGAAGTTGAGGTATCGGTATGCACGGTGATCACGGCTTTGATCTGTCCATCCGTGTCCTTGCGCAGGCGATCCTCAACCTGTTGCGGATCGACCGGGGCGGCGGTGCCAAAGCCCAGCACCTCAACCTCCAAACCCAGGCCTTCGGCAATCTCGGCCCAGCCCTGCCCGAACCGGCCGGTGACCAGCGCCAGAACCTGATCGCCCGGGGCGACCATGTTGGCCAAAGCCGTTTCCCAGACCCCATGACCGTTCGAGATGTAAATCGCCGGGATCGCAGTGGTGCGCGCCACGTTCTGCAGACCGGTGGTGATTTCTTCGGCGATTTGCAGCAACGGCCCCTCATAGATATTGGGGGCGGCTGTGTGCATCGCGTTCAACACTGCATCGGGCATCACGGTTGGGCCCGGAATGGACATCAGGTGGCGACCGCGGGCGAGCGTCATGGCAAAAACTCCGATTACGTTTGATCAAGCATTAGGCGGAAACCCGCGCGGGTTCCAGAGGACAAAATCCAGATTGGCCCCCACCGCCCCCCATGCTAGGGGACGGGCATGGACACAAGCACGACAATGGGCACCTATAAACGCCTCTGGCAGGGATGGTACCGGCATCGCTGGAAAGGCGTAGCGGGCGTTTTCCTGCTGATGCTGATCGTAGCTACGATGTCAGCGCTGTATTCCAAGGGGATTGAGTACATCACTACAGCGATGCAGGAAGGTCGTTATTCGGTGATGTATTGGGGGCCGCTGGTGGTGATGGCGCTGGTGGTGGTCAAATCCGGCGCGCAATATGGCAGCCTGCAATTGTCCAACCGGATTGTCGGCGGTGTCGGCAAAGAGTTGCGGCAGGAAATGTTTGCCTCCCTTGTCGATGCTGATCTGGCGCGCCTGGCACAAGCGCCCGCTGCGGCCCAAGCGGCGCGGTTCTCCGCCGAGATTGGTCTGATCGACGGAGCAACACGCACCGCAATCAAGGGTGCAACAGCCGTTCTGACCATCATCGTGACCTTTCTGGTGATGCTGACCATCGACTGGTCGCTGACCCTGATATTGTTCGCCGTCTTTACCCTGGCATTGCTGCCGGTCAATCTGATCGGGCGGCGGGTGCGCAATATCTCGCGCGAGACACAGTCCGAAATCGGGCATATGACCTCGGGCATCACCGAAAGCCTGAGCGGCATCCGGCTGGCCCGCACCTATCAGCTGGAAGAGCCGTTGAAACAACAAGCTACGCAACAGTTTGATCGCTTGTATAAGCTGATGCTGCGGATGGTGAACTGGGATGCCCGGATCACGCCGCTGATGGAGGTGCTGGCCGGTTCTGCCGTCGCAGTGCTGTTTTTCGTTGTCGGCTGGCGGATGACCAAGGGCACGATCACCCTGGCGGAATTCATGGCGCTGCTGACTGGGCTGGGCGTCGCCACCAACCCTGCCCGGCGGCTTGGCAATACCTATGCTATCATGCAGCAAGGCCGGGTTGCCCTGGAACGGGTGTTCGAGCTGTTCGACGCCCCCAATTCGGTGGTGGACAAGCCAGACGCCAAACCGATGGAATACGCCAAAGGGGACATCACGTTTCATGACGTGGAGTTTGCCTATCCCGACGGCACGCCAGCGCTGAAGGATTTCTCGCTGAATGTGCCGGCGGGTACCAAGGTGGCGCTTGTCGGTCGATCTGGTGCAGGAAAAACAACCGTTTTCAATTTGTTACCACGGCTTTATGATCCTGTAGCCGGTCAGATCACATTGGATGGCATGGACCTGCGCGATATCCGTATCGCGGATCTACGGCGTCAGATCGCCGTGGTCAGTCAGGAAACCGTTTTGCTGTCCGCAACCGTGGCCGAGAATATCGGGTATGGCCGCCCTGACCACACCAGTGATGATGTGGAGGAGGCCGCCAAAGCCGCCGCCGCGCATGATTTCATCTCTGAGCTGCCTGAAGGCTATGACACCCCTGTCGGTCCCGGCGGCGCAACATTCTCGGGTGGTCAGCGGCAGCGCCTGTCGATCGCGCGGGCCATTCTGCGCAAGGCCCCGATCCTGTTGCTGGATGAGCCGACCTCCGCCCTTGATGCGGAAAGCGAGGCGCTGATCAAAGCGGCGCTGGATCGGCTGTCCGAGGGGCGGACCACATTTATCATCGCACACCGGCTGTCGACGGTTCTGGATGCGGATATGATTGTGGTGATGGATAAGGGGCAGATCGTGGATACCGGCCCGCATGCCGAATTGCTGAAACGCGGCGGGCTTTATGCTGACCTTTATGCGCTGCAGTTCGCGGATTGAGCGAGGTTTGCATCCAACAGGTTGGACCGACCGCTATCAACTATAACGCTGGACCAGCTGCTCTGGCGATCTGCCCGCAAAATACAAAATCAGCGTGGACAAGTTGCGCCAGCCGCGCCGGAGCCACCCATCACGGCGATACCGCGCAGCAGATGTAATCGCCTTGTGGCCCAAGGGGCGCAGTCGGCCACGCAAACGGCGGCTGATCGCAACATCTTCCATCAGGGGAATATCCGGAAACCCACCAACGGCGCGATAAAGCTCAGCAGAGACCAACAACCCCTGATCCCCATAAGGCAGCCCAAACATCCAAGAGCGCAGATTGGCCCAGCCCGCCACAATCCGTGGCAGCACACCGCGCGCATCAAAGCGCAGAGTAAAATACCCGGCGGCCTCACTGTGCCCTTGCATATGCGCCAGAACCGCCCCGGCCCAGCCCGGGGTCAGCACCGTATCGGCATGCAGAAACAACAACCAATCCCCCTTGGCCGCCAGCGCCCCCCGTGCCAATTGCTGCCCGCGCCCCGGTGTGCCAGTGATCAGGACCACGCCTGCAGCATCAGCCACGTTTTCAATATCATCGGCAGAGCCGCCATCGGCCAGGATCAGTTCATGGATCAGCCCCGCGTCCAGCCCTTCGGTCAACCCGGCAAGGGTCGGGCCGATCCCATCAGCAGCGTTCAGCGTTGGAATGATGACCGACAGCGGGGCAGGCACGTTTTGGGTCCTTTCACAGCGATGGCTGGACGGTGGCACAAAAGCCTATATATCTCGTGAACCAGCAGGAGCAATCAAATGCAAGCGCGGCACGCGGACAGAACAGTTCTGAAAGTCACTGGCGGGGATGCCTCGAAATTCCTGCAGGATTTGGTGACGAATGACATCAAGGGATTGCAGCAAGGGATTGTCTACACGGCACTTTTGACGCCTCAGGGCAAATATCTGTTCGACTTCTTCCTCGTCCCTCTGGAGGGGGCAATCGGTATTGATGTTCACGCCGGTCGTGCCTCTGCCCTGGCGATGCGTCTGAATATGTACAAGCTACGCGCCGATGTGCAGATCAGCGAAACCGAGCTTTCGGTGGTTCAGGCGCTTGGCCAAAAACCCGACGCAGCGCTGTGCTTTGCGGACCCCCGCCACGAAGATCTGGGCTGGCGGGTCTATACGGAAACCCCTGCCCCGTTGCTGGCTGCAGCCACGCCACTGAAAGGGGACGACTGGGCCAGCCTGCGCGTATCCCATACCGTGCCCGAAACGGACATCGAACTGATCGCCGACAACAGCTATATCCTTGAGGCGGGCTTTGACCGGCTGAACGGGGTGGATTTCAAAAAGGGCTGCTATGTCGGGCAGGAAGTCACCGCCCGTATGCGTCACAAGACCGAACTGCACAAAGGTTTGCGGCGAGTGGCGATTGAAGGATCAGCCCCCCCGGGCACAGCAGTGATGCGGGACGGAAAACAGATCGGCACCCTGTTCACCACAGCGAACGGCATGGGGATTGCTCATCTGCGCTTTGATCGCATGGATGGGGAGCTAACCGCCGATCAGGCGCGGCTTACGCCTCTCTGACAATCCGGGCGAATTTGTCGAAAACTGCCGTGTTGCCGCTGATGATCTGGCCAGTTTTCAGCGGATCGGTATCCGGCTCAAGCCCTTCAACGGTCCCGCCTGCCTCACGCACCAAAAGAATACCGGCAGCGATATCCCAGGGATTGAGCTTTTGTTCCCAATACCCATCGTAGCGCCCTGCCGCGACATAAGCGAGATCCAGCGCCGCAGCGCCCCAACGACGAAGGCCCGCACAGGCCGGGGCCAGTTGCGCGGTCTGGCGCAGAAACGCCGGCAGATGCGGATTGCCCGCAAAGGGCACTCCGGTGGCAAAAATGCAGGACATCAGGTCGGACCGGTCAGACACCCGGATACGGGCATCGTTCAGCCAGGCACCGGAGCCTTTCTCGGCCGTGAACATCTCATCCTTGATCGGGTCATAAACCACGGCCGAGACGATCTGACCGCGATGCTCCAGCGCGATGGACACCGCCCAATGCGGCAACCCGTGCAGGAAATTGGTGGTTCCGTCCAGTGGATCGACGATCCAGCGGCGGGTCGGATCCTCGCCCACGTAGTCCTTTCCTTCTTCGCCGACGAAGGAATAGTTCGGGCGCGCCTCGATCAGTTCTGTACGAATAATCTCTTCGGCTTTTACATCAGCGCGGGACACGAAATCACCGGCGGATTTAGAAGACACCTGCAACTGCTCTACCTCGCCGAAGTCGCGGACGAGGGACCGGGCCGCCCTACGCGCGGCTTTGATCATGATATTCAGATTGGCAGTGGCCTGGGACATGGGTGTATCGTGTCTGTGAGATTGCGAGTCGCGCCTCTTTACGCGGTCTGACCTGAAAGGGAAAGCACTGACGCCAAAGCGTCATGTTTAGGGAGTAATTGGTATCCAATGGCGCATTGCCAACAAGGAGACCAATCATGACATCAGCATTTTCACCAACCCGCCGCACATTTCTGGCCAGAACCGCCGCAGGCGCGTTTATCGCATTGCATCCGTTCAGCGCCCGCGCGCAGGCCAATCAGGCGCATCTTCGGCTGATGTCGACCACCGACCTTCACGTGCATGTCTGGCCTTATGACTACTATGGCGACCGTCCGTCCGACAGCCTGGGCCTGTCGCGCACAGCCTCGATCATCGACAGCATTCGGGCCGAGGCTGCGAACTCCATGCTTGTGGATAATGGCGATTTCCTGCAGGGCAACCCGATGGGCGACTGGGTCGCGTATGAGCGCGGCATGAAAGAGGGCGACATGCACCCGATCATTCAGGCGATGAATGTTCTGGGGTATGAGGCCGGAACCTTTGGCAACCATGAATTCAACTACGGCCTTGATTTCCTGATGAAAACCATTGCCGGGGCGAATTTCCCGGTTGTGTCGGCAAATGTGGTCAAAGGCGATCTTGCGGGCAATCCGCGCAGCGATACCCTGTTCGTCAAACCCTATGTCATCGTTGAGAAAACCGTGACTGACGGCGCTGGCAACGCGCATCCGGTCAAGGTCGGCTTTATCGGCTTTTGCCCGCCGCAGATCATGAACTGGGACGCGCGGCATCTGACCGGCAGTGCAAATGCCCGCGATATTCTGCAAACCGCGCGGGCCTGGGTGCCGCAGATGCGCGAAGAAGGGGCGGATATCGTTGTCGCCCTGTCGCATTCCGGTATCTCGACCGAAGGCGAAAAGGACGGGATGGAGAACGCCTCGCTTTATCTGGCGGGGGTCGAAGGGATCGACGCGATTGTCACCGGTCACCATCACCTTGTCTTCCCCGGCGGCGGGTATGAGGCCGCCGAAGGGCTGGATCCTGAGGCCGGAACGCTGATAGGCAAACCCGCAGCGATGGGGGGCTTCTGGGGCTCGCATCTGGGCGTCATTGACCTGATGCTGGAGCGCGACGGCCGGGCATGGAAAATTGTCGCGTCATCCTCCGAAGCGCGCCCGATCTATGAACGGGTGGAGCGCAAGAACACCCCGTTGGTCGATGATTATCAGGCCGTGCTTGACGCAACTAAGGCCGAGCATGACGCAACCCTTGAATATGTGCGCCGCCCGGTCGGGGAAACCTCGGCCCCGCTGCATTCCTATTTCGCGCTGGTCGCGGATGACCCATCTGTGCAGATCGTCAGCCAGGCGCAGCTTTGGTACACTGAACAGATGATGAAAGGGACGGAGTGGGAGGGTCTGCCGATCCTGTCTGCCGCAGCGCCTTTCAAGGCTGGGGGCCGGGGCGGCCCGGATTACTATACCGATGTGAAGCCCGGGCCGATTGCCATTCGCAACGTCGCCGATCTTTATCTTTACCCCAACACCACCCGCGCGGTGCTGATCGACGGGGCAACGGTGAAAGAGTGGCTGGAACGCTCTGCCGGGATCTTCAATCAGGTGAAGGCCGGGGCGCAGGATGCGGTGCTGATCAATCCGGATTTCCCGTCCTATAACTTCGACATCATCGACGGCGTGACCTATCAGATCGACCTGTCACAACCGTCTAAATACGGGCCAAAAGGGGAGCTTCTGAATGCAGAGGCCAACCGCATCAAGGAACTGAAGTTCGACGGTCAGCCGATTAATCCTGAACAGAAATTCGTCATTGCGACAAACAACTACCGTGCCGGTGGCGGCGGTCATTTCCCGGGCGCAGATGGTTCGACCGTCATCTTCGTTGGCCCGGACACCAACCGCGATGTGATCGTGCGCTATATCGTCGAGAAAGGCACGATCAACCCCTCCGCCGACAGCAACTGGACCTTTGCACCGATGAACGGCACGACGGTCCTGTTTGATACCGGCCCCGCTGGTGCGGACCACATGGCTGGCGTCAAGGGCGTACAGATTGAGGCCGCAGGTGATGGTGACGAGGGCTTTGCCCGATACCGCATCACTCTCTAAGCCATGATAAGTGTCCTTGGGATGCAGATTTCACGAAAACGTCATCTCTAAGTTTTACCAAGGTTGAAATACGCAACCTGGGGGCACCTATGACACAAACTGAAGGCACATATTCCGCCGATACATCAAAGTCTGGCGGTGGCGCGCTGCAATGGCTGATGGTCGCAGGGTTGGTTTACCTGCTGATCTGCGCTGTCGGCATGATCGGTTCCGGCTTCAAGGCCGCAACCGGGGATCAGGCGGAAGAGCTGTTCGAGTTCGCCACAAACCCTTTTGCGGGTCTTGTGGTTGGAACGGTGGCGACAGCGCTGATCCAATCCTCGTCCACTGTGACATCAATCATCGTCGGACTGGTCGCGGGCGGCCTGCCGGTCTCGGTTGCGGTTCCAATGGTGATGGGGGCCAATATCGGCACCTCAATTACCAATACGATAGTTTCTCTGGGGCACGTCCGTGAGAAAGACGAATTCAAGCGCGCCTTTTCGGCGGCCACCGTGCATGACTTCTTTAATCTCTTGTCCGTGGTGGTGTTTCTGCCGCTTGAGATCGCTTTTGGCCTGCTGGAAAGAATCGGCAAGATGCTGGCCGCGCCTTTCTATGGCGGCACCGATGCGTCGATGAAGGGGATGAACTTCGTCAAAGCCGCAACCTCACCGGTCGTGGATACCGTCAAGAAAACGACGCTGAGCCTCGGCGATCAGGTCGGTGGCATTCTGCTTATCGTGATAGGCGTCGCCGTTATTTTCCTGTCTATCGGCTGGATCGGCAAACTGTTGAAAAAGCTCATGGTCGGCAAAGCCAAAGACATCATGCACACCGCCATCGGCAAAGGGCCGATTTCGGGCATCTTCTCGGGCACGCTGGTCACGGTTCTTGTGCAGTCTTCGTCGACGACCACGTCGCTGATGGTGCCGCTGGCCGGATCGGGTGCATTCAAACTGAAGCAAATCTATCCCTTCACGCTTGGGGCCAATATCGGGACCTGTATCACCGCGCTTCTGGCGGCGACGGCGGTCACCGGGAATGGCGAGGCGGCGCTGCAAATCGCCTTTATCCACCTGACCTATAATGTGCTGGGCGTGGTCTTCATCTATGGCCTGCCCTTCCTGCGGTTCCTGCCGGTGAGCATGGCCGAATGGATGGGCGCGACCGCCGCTGAAAACAAGATGGCTGCCGCGGCCTATATCCTCGGCGTCTTCTTTATCCTGCCGGGCATCTGCCTGGGCGTTACGGCCATGATCTGAGGGGACCAATCATGACAACCCAACCACTGAAATCCATCACGACCGAAAGCCTGCGCGCACTGATCGACGATACCGAAGGCACGTTGAGCGAATTGAGGGACGAGTTGGAGCGGCGCGAAGAGCAGCAGCAACACGCTGAAATCGACCAGCTTGAAACCCATATGCGTGATGCAGAATCCAGCCTGCAGACAATCAAGGATTTCATCGCTTACCTGATCGCTGATCTGCGCAGCAACAAAAGCTGACAGACCCCCTTGAGAAGGCCCCCGACGGGGCCTTCTCACCTTGGCGCGCACCGCCCTTTCAAAAAAGAATTCTGCCGAAAGCTATATAAAGCAGACGATGGGCATGGACTGCCCCGCCTGCCCTGCTATCTTTGCGCGATATCGCCACCCGGCCTAAGAAGGGGAGCCTCTCAATGGACAAATTCGGGATCAGCCAATCGCCCAACCGAGTGGAGGATGTACGCCTTCTGACCGGCGAAGGCCGCTATGTCGATGATATTGCCCCTGAAGGGGCGCTGTATGCGGTGTTCTTCCGCTCTCCCATTGCGCATGGGGTGATCACGGCACTGGATGTCAGTGCAGCCGCCGAAGCCCCGGGTGTTGTTGCGGTCTATACCGCGGCGGACTTTGACGGCGTGATGAAAAACAAGATGCAATTCTCCGTCAGCAAGAACCGCGACGGATCATCCGGTGCAGCCCCAATCCGTCCGGTGCTGGCCACTGACCGGGTGCGCTTCGCTGGCGAGGCGATTGCCGTGGTTGTGGCGGAAACCCATGCTGCGGGCATTGACGCGCTGGACCTGATCGAATTCGATTACGACGATCTGCCCGTGCATACCGCGACCGCCGTCGGCGGCGACGCGATCCACCTCGAGGCGCCGGAAAATCTGGCACTGGACTGGGCGTTTGGCGATGAAACCGCGACAAATGCCGCCTTTGACGCCGCCACCCATACCGTTTCCCTTGATCTAATTGATAACCGGATCATCTGCGCCTCGATGGAGCCGCGCGGCTGTTATGCGGAATGGGATGGCACCCGCCTGCATCTGGCGGTGAACGGCCAAGGCGTCTGGGGACAAAAGGCGGAACTGGCCAAGCAGTTCGGGCTGGAGGCTGACGCGGTCCGCGTGACCAATCCCGATGTCGGCGGCGGCTTTGGTATGAAAAGCTTCAACTACCCCGAAAGCGCCGCCGTCGCCTTCTGCTCCAAGATGCTGGGCCGCCCCGTCCGCTGGATGAGCGATCGGTCCGAGGCGATGCTGACGGATAATGGCGGGCGCGATCTGGTCACCACTGCCGAAGCTGCCTTTGATGCGGATTACAAATTGCAGGCGTTGCGCATCAATTCAGTCGCTAATCTGGGGGCCTATAACTCTGCCTTTGCGCAGTTCATCCAGACCGATGTCGGCATGAAGGTGCTGCCGGGCGTGTATGACGTCCAGACGGTGTTTTCCAACGTCAAAAAGGTGTTCACCAACACCGTGCCGGTTGATGCGTATCGCGGGGCCGGACGGCCTGAATCGATCTATCTGATCGAACGCCTGATGGATAAAGCCGCGCGCGAGCTGGGCGTCGATCCGTTCGTACTGCGCCGCAAAAGCTTCATTGTCCGCGAGGCCTTCCCCTACAAAACCGCCGTGGGCGAAACCTATGACGTCGGCGATTTCGACCGGGTGCTGGACCGGGCCGAGGCAGAAGCGGATATCGCAGGCTTTGCCGCGCGCCGCACGGATAGCGCCAAATCCGGCAAGCTGCGCGGCATGGGGCTTTGCTACTATATCGAGTCGATCCTTGGTGATCAGAACGAGACCACCAAGATCGAGTTTGCCGAGGATGGCCTGGTCAATCTTTATGTCGGCACCCAATCCAATGGTCAGGGACACGAAACCGTGTTTGCGCAAATTTTGCATGAACGCACCGGGGTGCCCTTTGACAAGATCCGCTTCATTCAGGGTGACAGTGACCTGATCGCCAAGGGCGGCGGCACCGGCGGGTCGCGCTCGGTGACGATGCAAGGCAACTCCATCAATGCCACGGCAGATATCATGGTCGCCAAGTACAAAGACCTGGCGGGCGAAGAGATGGAGGTTTCAGTCACAGACATCGTGTTCGAAGATGGTGTCTTCGCCGTCGCAGGCACCGATCGGCATGTCAGCCTGATGGACCTATCCGTTAAAGCCCGCGAAAAAGGCATGGCGGATCTGCTGGTGACCGAGCATGAAAACACCGTCCCCGCGCGCTCTTACCCCAATGGGGCGCATATCGCCGAGGTTGAGCTTGACCCTGATACCGGGGAGCTCACCGTGGTCAAATATACTGTGGTTGACGATTTCGGGTTTCTGATGAACCCGAAACTGGCCGAGGGTCAGGTGCATGGCGGTGTGGCCCAGGGCTTCGGTCAGGCGGTGACGGAACAGGTGGTCTATGATGAGGACGGCCAGCTTCTGACCGGCAGTTTCATGGATTATGGCATGCCGCGCGCCGATGACCTGCCGATGATGGATTTCCATACCGAACTGGTGCCCTCGACCGCCAACGATATTGGCATGAAAGGCTGCGGCGAGGCGGGAACGGTCGGCGCGCTGGCCGCGATCACCAATGCCGCGCTTGATGCGGTCTGGGACCGGGGCGTGCGCCAGATTGATATGCCGCTGACACCGGTGCGGATGTGGGGCTTTTTACAAAGCGCAGGGAAAGTTGCTGCAGAGTGAGGCAGCATCGCTGGCAGAGGTAAACACGTTGACCAGATATCCTATTCGCCGGCTTGCGGGTGGGAATATGCCCCCATCAGCTCCCCCCCGGAGCCAATGAGGGCACCCCCCAAAGCAAGGCGTCGCCCTGCGGGAGTTCGCATTTCGAAATATATTAACAAAACATTAACGAAAGGCTGCTTTCGAGTACTGAGTTTCTGATAGTTTCGCAAGAAAAAGCTTATCCCGCCCTATCTGACCACCACCTTTCCACGCAGTATCTCAGCGGATGACCGATGCCAGACCGCCCACCCCAAACCCACATCATTATTGTTGACGGCACGCTCAGCCGCTTGTCGGACGGGCACGAAACCAATGCCGGACTGCTTTACAAGCTACTGTTGGAGGCGGGGTCCGGGGCGAGACAAACCGTGGGCTATGACCGCGGTGTTCAGAGCAGCGGGTTTATGAAATGGGTGCATGTCGCGGCGGGCAGCACGATCAATCAATCGATCCTTTCAGGTTATGCGACCCTGGCCTCGCGCTATCGGCCGGGCGACCGGATCATGTTGTTTGGCTATTCTAGGGGGGCCTATGCCGTGCGCTCGCTGGCTGGGATGATCGGCCAAATTGGCCTTTTGCGACGCGAACATGCAATGCACCGCCGCGTGTTGCGGGCGTTTCGGTATTACCAGGCTGAGACGCGCAGCAATCATGCCCGTGTCTTTACCGTCAAGTTCTGCCATCGCAACGTCCCAATCGAAATGCTCGGCGTCTGGGATACAGTCGGCGCGCTCGGCCTGCCCTACCCCATCCTGTCACGGCTTGCACCGATGGCGACCGAGTTTCACGATCACAATCTCGGCCACAATATCCGTCATGCCTTTCACGCTCTCGCGCTGGATGAGACCCGCACAGCCTATGAGCCGATCCTGTGGGACCCGCAGCCCGGATGGTACGGAACGCAGGAGCAGGTCTGGTTTGCCGGTGTTCATGGCGATGTTGGTGGCCACATCTGGCCGCTATCCACTGACCGAGGCCTGTCGAATATCCCGTTCCTATGGATGTTGGAAAAAGCAGAGGCCTGCGGATTGCATTTGCCCGAGGATTGGCGCGCGCGCTTTCCGTCGGACCCTGCAGCGCGCAGCATTGGCAACCGGGCGGGTTGGGGGAAGTTCTTCATCCTACGCCGTCCGCGCATTGCCGGTGCCGCCAACGGCGAAGCAATCCACCCCTCTGTGTCAGAGCGGGAGAGCACCTTGCCGCGCTATCGCAAACGCGCACGTTGGGTGCGATAAGCTTGTCTGGTCGAAAACCAGTTATAGCGTCAGGCTTTTCGTGTAACGCTCTATATCAGAGATATACGAGGCACTTCTCAAGGTCGGAAAGCAGTCCTTAATGGGCTGCACAGGTGTCGTAATGCGCAGCGGCCCAAAACGCTGCGCTATGCAGGCTAACCAGATAAGGGAAACGTTCTTCTTCCGACCAAAGGTCAGAGTTTCAAGCCACCGCCCAGATCGTCATCGTCCTCATCAATCGCACGCAAGACCTCACGGCGCGCAATTTTGCGGATGGTCCGGTTCAGACGCTCGCCCAACTCACCTTGGAGTTCTTCGCGCACAACCTCGGAAATCAGCACGCGCAGGGCAGCCTCATCGTAGAAAGGCGCGTCGCCACTGCCATTGCTGGCTGGCTCTGCGGGCTTCACTGCTGCGACAGCGGCTGCAACCGGGGCCACCAGCGACGCCATGTCCATCTTCAGTGGCTCTGGCCGTGGCGCATCCTCGGCTTCTTCGGTGCCCGGCTTTGCATCGGAGCTATCCTCTTTGCCGTCCTCTGCCGCCTTCTCAACACGCTCTGCCTGCCCCAGAACCAGCGGCGGCGACTCGGGTGTATCTTCCGCCTGAACGGGTTCAACGGCCTCAGGCTTCTTGCCTGCAGCCTGTTCGGCCTGGCTTTTGGCCTCTTGTGAAACCAGTTCGCGGATCGAACTCAGCACATCATTGACGTCGCTGTCGCTCTTGTCCTTCGGGGTATCGGTCATTCAATCCTCTTACTTGCCGTTTGCAATGCCCCCAAGCTTTGCATGTCTAGTCACCATAGAGCCTCTGGATCCGATCCATTTTGCGCACTACCGGGTTGACTGGTGCACTTTTCACCGCATCGTAATGCAGCTGAGGGTCATAGACCTCTACAGCCAAGTTCAGATGCTGCATCGTCAGCAAGCCCATAGCCGACAAAAGATTGTAAGCTGCGACATATTCGTCGCGGCGGGATGACACAAGCTGGACCTGCGCATCGCGTAAATCCTGTTCCAGATTAAGCACATCCAGCGTTGTCCTTGTGCCGAGCGAGGCCTCTTCCCGGACACCATCAAATGCAATCTGTGCAGCCGCCACCTGCTGCCGGTTGGCCGCGACAGAGGCACGGGCAACCTGGCGTTCTGTCCAGGCAAAGGCAACATTTTGACGGATAACCCTAGCCCGCTGTTGAAGATCCAGCTTGGCCTGACCGTAGTTGTGCTCCGCCTGACGGATCAGCGACGAATTGCGACCACCTGAGTAAATCGGCACTTCACCCTGCACACCCAAACTGGCGCTGGAACTGTCCGAAAAGCTGTCACTGATGGCCGAGGTGCCCCCGCGCCAATCCAGACTGCCGGTTGCCTGTAGTTTGGGCCGACCAGAGGCCTTGGCACGCACGATGTTCCACTCTGCCGATGTGATGGAATGGCGGGTTGCGGCAAGATCAGGGTGCTCTCGCATCGCGATCGCCTCAGCCTCGGCCAGCGAAGCGGGCAGTTTTGGGGCTGGCGGCGGCTGGCGCAGATTATTGGGCGGGGTGCCAACCACGGCCAGGAAAACCTCGCGACTGGCTTCCAGCCGACCACGGGCTGCGGCCTGCCCAGCGCGCGACGCGGCCAAGCTGGCCTCGGCCACGGAAACATCAGTCCGCGTCGCTTCGCCCAGCTCAAACCGGTCGCGACTGGCGCGCACCTGCTCCTGCAATACCTGAACATTATTGTTGCTAACCCGCAGGGCCTCGGTATCGCGGCGTACATCCATGTAGGCCGTAACCGCCTGCAGCAGGATATTCTGCTCTGCGCTTTTCAATTGCGCACGGCCCGACATTACGCCCGCCTTGGCAGCGTTCAAAGCCGCAGTCGATGCTCCACCATCATAGAGGCTCAAGGTCGCGGACAGCCGGGCGTTGTAGGTTTCGGTAAGCGGGAGGTCGCCGCCATTGAACTGCCTCTCCAGATCAACCGAGTAATTGGCCCCCGCCGTCGCGTTGACCTGAGGGCGCTTGCTTGCCAGCGCCTGCGCGACATTTTCATCCAACCCGCGAAGCGCGGCTCGGTTGGCTTCAAGAAGCGGGCTGTTTTCATAGGTGCGCACCAGGGTATCGGCCAGAGAGTCGGCCACTGCAGGGCAGGCGGAAAACGTCAGCAAAACAGAGAGCAGTCGTGTTACCTTAGCCATTATATAGGCTCCTTACAGGCAGATAGAGCGTTGCAGGATGGTAAAGCCAGCGGTTCAGAACTGAAAGGCCCTTTCCTCTGCAAAGCCTTCCAACACAGGTGCCGTAGCATCAAACAAGGTGCGCCAAGCGATTCTGTCACCGCGCTTTGTGCCGATCTGGGCGCGGCCGACAGCGCCTTCCATACGGATCGCGGCAACGCGGCCACCGTCTTTCAACTGATCGTTCAAAGCATCAGGCAAGGTCTCGATCCCGCCTTCGATCACGATCACGTCATAAGGCCCATGGGACGGATCGCCCTCTGCCAGCGATTTGTTCTCTACCACAACATTGTGGATAGCTTCCGCCGATAACAGCTGCTGAGCCTCTGCCGCTAGATCGGCAACCGGCTCCACCCCGACCACCGCCTCAGACAAATGGGCCAGAATGGCGGCCGAATACCCTAGCCCCGCCCCCAGATCGAGGACAAGGTCCGAGGGTGTCACCGACAGGCCATCCAGCAATTTTGCGAAGGTGCGCGGATCAAGTATAAAACGCCCTGCCCCCAGATCGATCATATCGCCTGAATAGGCAACGTCGCGCAAAGAAGACGGCACAAAAACCTCGCGCCGGATAGCCTGAAACGCATCAATAATCGGATAGCGGGTGACATCCGAGGGGCGGATTTGGCAGTCCACCATAGCCGCCCGGGCTGCAGCGTAATCGGTCATGACACATCTTTCCTATGCCGGTTCCGGCAGAGATGTGCCATATTCGGCGATATAGGGCAATGTCTGTTCGCGTGGTGAGGCGGCGCAGGGGTGCAGGATGTCAGAGGGAACGGCCAGCCTTCTTGGGTGAATTGTCCTAACCTCAGCTGGTCAGTGCACAGTTAGATATTCTCCAACGGCATGGGGGTTAACAATGTGCTGCCATCCCGTTCGACGAGAACCATTGCAGTCGCCAGAGCAGCCATAGAGCCGTCGCACGTTCGGGATGTCCAGTTGTCTTCATCGATCCGCAGCGACGGGTCCCCAACAGCAGCGATCACATAAATATTCAGGATCGTGCCAACTTTGATTCTGTCCCCTCTGTCGGGTGGTCCAAAACACAGAATCTGCGGGTCCTGCATTCTTTCTTGCCCCATGCTATAACCACAAAAGTCACGAACGGGTGACAGATCCAGTGCGTTGAGGGATCGCTCAATTTCATGCGAAATCTCACCTGTTCTAATCCCAGGCCGCACGACTTCCACCGCATTCTCTAAGGCCTGTCTACACCCGTTGACTACGTGACGACCCCCAGCAGACTGGCGGCCGACCGGAACGGTTATGCCGAGCGATGCTTGAGAAAAGTTCGAGCTTGCGGAAAGCTGGATCGTAAGCAAGTCACCATCCGAGATGACCTGATCAGAGGGTGGTGCATGCAGCAGGGCCGGGCCTACAGACAATGCGGACGCAGCCGGAAACCCACTGACGCCAAACATCGACGGCAAAAGGCCATGCGCCAGAATTTTCGATGAAAGTGCCGCGTCTATTTCATTGGTGGTCATCCCCGCCCGCAGATCGGTGACCACGTCCCGAACGATATCAGCAAGCATGGGAGCAGTCTGTCGCGTGTCCTCAATAATGCTCTCAGTCGATTGTGATCGCACCTCCACCAAGACCTTTTGAACTTTTCGGGCTAAGTCGTTGTTTCTCTGAGTATCAACCTGCTTACCTGCAAAGAGCCTGAATGCAGATCCAGATGGCAGATATCTCAACAGTGATTTTCCATCCATCAAATCCCCCATCAACTTCGACCACGATGCAGGTTCAAAGGCTATAAAACAACGTGAAACAGGTAGTCAGACATATCGCGGAAAGATGAGAAACAGCTTTTGCCAAATGAAAAAAGGCGCAGCCTTGCGACTGCGCCCTTATCCTAGGTTTTAGCGCCTTATCAGTTCGCCTGACGACGCAGGAAAGCGGGGATTTCGTTGCGGTCGCGGTCGTCCTGCGGTTCGCGGCGGGCGCTCAGCGGCGGCTCTACGCTGCGCTCTTCGCGCGCAGCATTCTGGCCGGTCATGCGATGGATCAGATTGTTGATCGCAAAGCGGCCCTGCTCTTCGTCTGTTTCACGAGGCGCATTTTGCGGTGCCTGCGGTTCTTCAGCGGCAGGAACCCGGGCAACAGCTGCCTGCAGCCGCTGCAGTGTCTCAGGCGACGGATCGCCCACATGCGCCTCGGCGGGTGCTTCAGCTGCGGATGCGACCTCGGCCTCGCGTGGTCGCGTATCAACAAAGCTTGGGCCAGCGGGCACTTCTTCTTCGATCGCTTCCGCAGGGGCTTCGATGTCTGCCTCCTGCCGCACCGCTTCTACCACAGGCGCGCCGATGCGCTGATGCTCGGGATGAGAGTCACGGCCTTCGACCGCATCAATACCGGTTGCAACGACCGAGACACGCATCATGCCAGCCATCTGCGGGTCCATGGTGGAGCCGACGATGATGTTGGCATCCGGGTCAACTTCGCCGCGAATACGGTTGGCGGCTTCGTCCAGTTCGAACAGGGTCAGATCATCGCCGCCAGTGACGTTGATCAGAACGCCCTTGGCGCCTTTGAGGCTGATCTCATCCAGCAGCGGGTTGTTGATAGCGCGCTCGGCGGCCTGCACGGCACGCTCTTCGCCTTCAGCTTCGCCAGTGCCCATCATGGCTTTGCCCATTTCGTCCATGACGGAACGGACATCGGCGAAATCAAGGTTGATGATGCCAGGGCGGACCATCAGGTCGGTTACGCCCTTAACGCCCTGATAAAGCACGTCATCAGCCAGTGCGAAAGCCTCGGTAAAGGTGGTTTTTTCATTTGCCAGGCGGAACAGGTTCTGGTTCGGGATCACGATCAGCGTGTCAACAACGCGCTGCAATTCTTCGATCCCGGCTTCGGCCAGACGCATCCGTTTGGAGCCTTCGAACTGGAACGGCTTGGTGACAACACCGACCGTCAGAATGCCCATTTCGCGCGCGGCTTTGGCGATAATCGGGGCCGCACCGGTTCCGGTGCCGCCGCCCATACCGGCGGTGATAAAGCACATATGCGCGCCGACAAGCTGATCAACGATGGATTCGATGCTTTCCTCGGCAGCAGCACCGCCCACTTCGGGCCGGGCACCAGCGCCCAGACCTTCGGTGATCTGCGCGCCAAGCTGCAGCTTTGATGTTGCCTCGGACTGCTGCAGCGCCTGCGCATCGGTGTTCGCGACGACAAACTCAGCGCCTTCGAGGTTCTTTGCGATCATGTTGTTAACCGCATTGCCGCCAGCGCCGCCGACGCCGAACACGGTGATGCGGGGACGCAGGTCATGCTGCTCGGGCATGCTGAGATTCAAAGCCATGATAAATCCGCCTGTAGTTTTGTTTTTGTCCGCTTTTTTGCGCGGCTTTCTGCTCTGATTCGTAATGTAACCAGAAACTTGCACCGGGTCACGGGTTTTTCTGCATTTCCACCCCAATATTATGGAGTTCGCCGCAAAATCGGCGAAATTCGGCTGTTACAGCGTCTATTGGCGATTCTATTCGGGGTAATTACCAGTTTTCGCGGAACCAACGCAGGGCGCGGCGTACGCGGCGGCTGCCCAAACGGTCGGCTGGCATTTCGAAGTCCCAGCATTCATCCTGCGGATGCGACGCCCAAAGCGCCAGTCCGACAGATGCGGCAAAACTGGTGCCCGTGGCAGCCTGCGGCAGGCCCATCACGCGCAACGGTTTCCCGATACGCACCTGGCGGCCCAGAATGCGGCTGGCCAGTGTCTCCAGCCCCGGAATCTGCGATGAACCGCCCGTCAGAACAACACGCTGTCCTGTCAGGTATTCAAAGCCTGAAGCATCAAGCCGCTCCCGCGCTTCTTCCAGAATTTCTTCCATCCGGGGACGCATCACGCCGATCAGTTCGGCGCGTGTAATCTGCCGCCGATCGCTGGCCGTTTCGTCAAAAGCTGACGGAATTTCGATCATATCACGATCATCAAGACCGGTGGCGACCACGCCGCCATGCAATGTCTTGATCCGCTCTGCGGTGGTCATCGGGATATGCAGACCCTGACAAATGTCCGAGGTCACGTGCTGCCCGCCCATCGGCACCGTATCGGCATAGATCATCTGTCGTTTGGCGAATATCGAAATCCCGGTGCTCCCGCCGCCGATGTCGATACAGGCCGCGCCCAGTTCTTGTTCATCCTCGACCAGTGCGGACAGGCCCGACGCATAGGCCGACAGGGTCAGCCCGGCCAACTCCAGATCACAGCGCCGGATACAGTGCAAAAGATTGTGGACCGGGATCGCATCGACGGTCAGCAAGTGCATATCCACCGCCAGACGGTTGCCAATCTGACCGCGCGGATCAGACAGGCCAGAGCGGCCATCAAGCGCAAAATTCACCGGCAGGGCGTGGATCGCCTCGCGGTCATCGCCAACATCGGGCACATCGCAATTGGCCAGCACATGGCCGATATCGCTTTCTGCAACCTCGCCATTTTCCACCAGCACTTCGCCGGTCATGCCATAAGATCGCGGGCCGCCACCGGAAAAGCTGACGATCACATGATCAACTCGATGTCCGGCCATCTTCTGCGCTGCCTGGACAGCGGTGCGAATGGCGCGTTCGGTTTCTTCCATGGCGGAAATCTCGCCATATTGAACGCCGCGCGACCGCGTGGTCGCCGCACCGATGATGCGAAACGCACCATGGGTCAAGCCCTTGCGGGTTGGTCCATCCTCGGCACTGCGTTCGGGGGTGAACTGCAGAACCAGACAGGCGATCTTTGAGGTGCCGATATCCAGAATGGCAACAATACCACGCCGCAGGGCGGCTTCGCGGCGGGCGCGCATGGCGCGTTGGGACTCGTAAAGCTGGCTCATACGTCTTCACCTTCAGGATCGGTTTGCGGCAGGCCGCGCAGGGTCTGCAAAGCGGACTCGTTCAAACGCAAAAGAGGACGCCGTGCGTCCCGCATGTCGATAATCGCGACGTCCCGGTCGAGGACATCTTCGGCAAATTGTAGCGCCAACACGCGCGACAGCGCGGCCTCTGCACCGTTTTCCGGCAGGCGCACCATCAGGCCCTTGTCCAGAACAAGGTCCCAGCGGCGCTCGCCCACACGGACCAGCCCGCGAACCCGCGGCGCAATCGGCTGGGCAACCTTCAACAGACGCAAAGCCTCATCTACAGCGTCCGCCGCGCCCTGCCCCGCGATCAGCGGTAAATCTTTGTAATCCGCCCGGTCCGCGATCCGGTCGACCGGTGCCCCGGTATCGTCGATCAGCATCAGACCATCAGCGTTTCGCCAGACAACCGACGGGATGCGCTCTGTCACGCTGACTTTCAGCAGGCCCGCCTCAGTCACCCGCAGCCGCGCGTCCATCACCGGATCAAGTGCCTGAACACGGGTGCGCATGGCCCCAAGGTCCATCTTCAGCGCGCTGAGTGGCAGACTGACATCAAGGGTTTCAGCAATGCGCTGTTCCAGCGCGCTGCCTGCGCCTGTGATCTCAACACTGGTGACCATCAGTTCGGGCCGGGTCGCCAGCTCTTTTCTGAAAGCAGCAATGTATCCCTGTGCGGTGTCCTGCACCGTCGGGTGCGTACCTGCCAAAGCGACACCAACGCCCAGCGCAATTGCAGGCAAGTAGACGCGTACAAGTCGCTGCACCACAGGGCGCATCCAAAGGCGCTCCAGCCGGTACTTGATCCGGCTGGGCGCCGGATCGGGGGGCGTCACTTTCACCGGCAGCATGACGCATCCTCCACCATCCACGAAACAAGCTGCCCGAAATCGACACCGATATGGGCGGCCTGTTCCGGGGCCAGAGACGTGGGGGTCATCCCTGGCTGCGTGTTGGTCTCAAGCAGAACCAACCCCGCATTCCCTTTCTCTTCATCCCAACGGAAATCTGTGCGGCTGACACCCCGGCATCCCAACGCATTATGGGCGCGCAGGGCATAATCCATGCAGGCGTCAAATATATCTTTGGGAAGATCCGCAGGCACAATATGGCGCGATCCGCCTTGCGTATATTTGGCGTGATAGTCGTACCAGCCTTCGGTCACGATATCGGTCACCGTCAGCGCCCGGTTGCCCATCACAGCCGTGGTCAGCTCACGCCCTTGCACGTATTTTTCCACCATCACGGTTTCGGGCATCTCATTGGACAGCTGTGCAGGACCATTGGCGTTTTCATGGACGATATAGATGCCAACGGAAGAGCCTTCGTTATAGGGCTTCACCACATAGGGCGGCTCCATCGGGTGCGCCTGACGCGCGGCCTGAGCAGTGGTCAACAGATGATTGGTGGTCGGCAGGCCAGCGGCGCGGAAGGCTTCGATGCTTTTGGATTTATTCATCGCAAGAGCCGAGGCCAGTACACCGGAATGGGTGTAAGGAATACGTAGCCATTCCAGAATGCCCTGAACGCAGCCATCTTCGCCCCAGCGGCCATGCAGGGCGTTAAAGACAACATCAGGTTTTTCGGCTTGCAAACGCGCAACGAGGTCGAGACCGGCATCGATCTCAACCACCTCAAATCCTACACTCCGCAACGCGGTCGCACATTCAGCGCCTGAGACGAGCGAAACCTCACGCTCGGCCGACAGGCCGCCTTTTAGCACTGCGATGCGGGGGTTTGTCCTGCTCGACATGCCCGCCTCAAGTTTCCCGCCTTGGCCTCTGACGGGCCGGTCGGGGTTATTATTTCTGCGCGTGTCTTCCGACGCGCATGATTTCCCACTCTAGGGGGATACCGCTGGTTTCCAAAACCCTTTTTCTGACGATCTCGCCCAGTTCTTCCAAATCTGTGGCAGTTGCGTCACCGGTGTTGATCAGAAAGTTGGAATGTTTCTCTGACATCTGCGCACCGCCATGGCGAAAGCCACGCAATCCGGCATCATCAATCAGCTTCCACGCCTTAAGATCATGCACATCATCCTCCCGCCCGGTCGAGGAGAACCCGGCCGGATTGCGAAAGGTCGACCCGCAGGAGCGATCCTTGACCGGTTGCGTCGCCTCGCGCTTTTCCAGCGCGTCAGCCATTTTCTGCTCAATCGCGTCCGGGTCCCCTGCCGCGCCTTCGAACACCGCCTCGACCAGCACCACCCCCTCGGCCAGGTTGGTCGAGCGATAGGCGAACTGCATATCCTCCGGGCCAAGCGTGATCAACTCCCCCTGCCGCGTGACGGCCGTCGCTTCGATAACGACATCCGCCGTGTAAATCCCATAGCACCCGGCATTCATCTTAAGCGCCCCGCCAATCGCACCGGGAATAGTGCGGAAAAACGCCAGATCGATACCTGCCTGCGCCGCCTTGCGCGCCACATGCGCATCCAGCGCAGCAGCACCCGCACGCACGCGTATACCTTCGATTTCTATACCGTTAAAGCCCCGCCCCAGCCGGATCACGACCCCGGGGATGCCGCCGTCGCGTATGATCAGGTTGGAACAGACACCGATGGGAAAGATCGGGATATCGGCGGGAAGATCGCGCAGGAAAACTTGAAGATCGTCCAGATCAGCGGGTTGAAACAGCACCTCTGCCGGGCCGCCAACGCGCAACCAGGACAGAGCCGCCAACGGGCGGTTCGGGGTCAGGGTGCCGCGCACCTGCGGCAATTTCAGCGAATTTTGCGTCTGATCCATTTGTATCCATAAAGTAACGGCCAGCGCATCACTGACCCCCATACGCCCAGCGATATGACAATCACGGGCCAAGCATTCTCATAAAGAACGTAAACAAGAAGCGGAAGGCCCACGGCCAGCAAGACATAGGCTTGTGGCCAGTGGTGGCGTTTGGATGGGATCAGGGCGATGATATTGGCAGCCAGCGCCCAGATGCACAGCAACAAAAAAGACAGCGTCATAAGTTCAGCTTTTGGCGGATCCGCTTAAACAGGAATATCGCCGTGCAACGGTAAGTCGACAAGGCCCCACCGAAGAACAATGCCGGAAGATCCCCGGCTAAAGCGTTTCGGGATAAACCTAAGACACAAGCTTATCCCGAAACGCAGTGATAAGCCGATAGGGTGTACGCGTTTCGATTTTATGCGATGTCTCAAGGTAAACTCGAAACGCTTTAGTCTTAGATGACGTCAGCCAGAAAGAACCAAAGACAGGGCCGAAATCGGGATGATCGAACCGTATCCCGGTAACGCCTACAGCGTCACCCTTTTAGCGAATCCGGTAGCGCGTGAGCCCAGGTTGTTATGGTTCCTGCCCCAAGGCAGACAACCATATCACTGGGTTTGGCTTGGGCTTTGACAAAGTCCGGCAGATCAGCCTGGCCTTCAATCGCACTTACACTGCGATGACCATGCGCGGCAATTCCCTTAACCAGCGCATCACGATCCGCGTCCTTAATCGGTGCTTCGCCGGCGGCATAGACATCCGTAATGGCGACGATATCCGCCTGATTGAAGCATTTGCAGAAATCCTCGAACAGATCAGACAGGCGCGAATAGCGATGCGGCTGATGCACGGCAATGATGCGCCCTTTGGTGGCCTGTCGCGCGGCTTTCAGCACGGCGGCGATTTCCACAGGGTGGTGGCCGTAATCGTCGATGATCGTCACACCGTTGACCTCCCCCACCCGGGTAAAGCGGCGGTTCACACCGCCAAAGCCGCCAAGTGCGGTGCGGATATTGTCATGGCTGATCCCAAGATGCCGCGCCACCGCAATGGCCGACAATGCGTTCGAGACGTTGTGATCGCCCGGCATTGGCAGGCGGACGCCTTCGATCACATCGCCCTCCCCGGCCAGCACAACATCGAAACAGGCGACACCATTGTCATAGCTCAGATCCACCACCCGAACATCTGCCTGCGGGTTGAAACCATAGGTGATCACCCGGCGGTCACTGACCCGGCCGACCAGCGCCTGCACCTCGGGATGGTCAATGCAGCAAACGGCGACACCATAGAAAGGGATGTTGGACACAAAGGTATGAAACGCATCGCGCAGCGTGTCGAAATCCTTGTAGTGGTCCATATGCTCGGGGTCGATATTGGTCACAATCGCGATGGTTGCAGGCAGCCGGTTGAAGGTGCCATCGCTTTCATCCGCCTCAACCACCATCCAGTCGCCATCGCCCATCCGCGCGTTAGAGCCATAGGCATGGATGATGCCACCATTGATCACCGTCGGATCCATATGCCCGCCATCCAGCAGGGCCGCGACCATCGAGGTTGTCGTGGTCTTGCCATGGGTTCCGGCCACCGCAATGTTGTTCTTCAGCCGCATCAGTTCGGCCAGCATCTCGGCCCGGCGCACAACGGGCAGTTTCAGGCTGCGCGCGGTGTCCAGTTCCGGGTTGCCCGGCTTGATGGCCGAGGAGATTACGACAACCGCCGCCCCCTTTAGGTTCGCCGCCTTCTGGCCGATGAAAATCTTTGCGCCTTTTTCCGCCAGCCGTTCCGTGATGGCGGAGGCTTTCAGGTCCGATCCCTGCACCTCAAACCCGTGGTTCAGCAGCACCTCGGCGATGCCGGACATACCGATGCCGCCAATGCCGACAAAATGGATAGGGCCAATATCATGGGGCAGTCGGGTCTGGTTGTTCATGTCGCGGGTCCGTTGGAAATCTTGTCTACAAGGTCGGCCAGTGATTTGGCCGCGTCCGGCTTGCCGATGGACAGCGCCGCAGCGGCAGCTTTTTCAGCTTTGCCAGCATCGGTCAGGAAGGCGGCGATATGCGTCGAAAGGGTTTCAGGCGTCAAGGCGTCTTCGGTGATGACCTCGGCCCCGCCTGCCTCAGCCAGGCCACGGGCATTGGCGTGCTGTTCGCCGCGCACCGCAATCGCCAGCGGGATCAGGATCGAAGGACGGCCGATCACCGAGAGATCCGCAACCGAAGAGGCACCAGAGCGGCACACAACCAGTTGCGCCCGCACCATGCGGTCAGGAATATCGCCAAAGAAATCCTGCACCTCGGCCCGAACACCGATATCGGCATAGGCCGCTACAACATCGTCATGATCTTCGGGCCGCGCCTGATGTGACACGGTAAGCCGGGCGCGCAAATCCTCGGGCAGCAGGGCCAGCGCCTTTGGCACGATCCGCATGATCCGCGCCCCTTGCGAGCCGCCAAAGACCAGCAATTCCATCGACCCATCACCGGGGGCAACATAAGGAGAGGCCGTCCGGTCCCGCACCGCAGAGCGTACCGGATTGCCAATGTCAGACCCTTCGACGCCTTTGGGCAGCTCCGTCGGCCAGATGCCACAGGCCACGGCATTGACCCGTTTAGCAAAAAACTGATTCACCCGGCCAAGCACGCCGTTTTGTTCATGGATCAGGCGGGGGCGGCGCAGCACCCAGGCGGCAATCATGGCGGGCAGTGCGGGATAGCCGCCAAACCCTGCCACGCAATCGGGCTTGTCCCGCCGCATCGCAAAGATCGCCCCCAGCGTCCCGGCGGCAACGCGGAACGGCACCATCAACCGCGACAGCTTTGAGCCCTGAGAGAACGACCCGGACCGCAGAACAACGCGTTCAACGGCATCCGGAAAATTGCCCGTATACCGCGCGCCGCGCGCATCGGTCGACAGCTTCACCCGCCAACCACGGGACAGCATCTCCTCGGCCAAAGCCTGCGCCGGGAACATATGACCGCCAGTTCCTCCAGCAGCAATGATCAGCAGCGGCGCAGTCATCGACCCGAACCGATGATGTCGGACAATTCATGCTGAGGCCGATGCCGGGTCAGCGCCAGCAACATGCCCAGGGCGACACCTGCCGCCAAAAGGGAAGAGCCGCCATAACTGACAAACGGCAATGTCATGCCCTTGGCAGGCAACAGCCGAACCGCGACGCCCAGATTGATCAGCGCCTGAAGCGCCAGCATGCAGGCCAGCCCGGTCCCGGCCAGACGCACAAAGGGGTCCCTCTCCTTGACCAGCCGGATCAATGAGCGGATGACAATGGTCAAAAACAGGAAGATGATCGCGAGACACAGCAAAAAGCCGTATTCCTCGGCCGCGACGGCGATGATGAAATCGGTATGCGCATCAGGCAGCGACCATTTCACCGTGCCTTCCCCCACACCGACGCCGAAAATGCCACCTTCCTGTATCGCATTGGTGGCAAAGCCCAGTTGCGTGCGCGGGTCCAGATCAGGGCTTAAGAACCCATCGATGCGCCGCGCCACATGATCGGAGTACTGATAAGCCAGCATGCCTGCCCCGGCCACCAGCCCGGCAAGCATAATCAGCAGCAGGATCGACGCCCCGGCAACGAAATACATCAGCCCCCAAGTGCCCAGGATCAGGCTGGCCTGTCCGAAATCGGGCTGCATGGCCAGCATCACCGTCACCGTGACCGCAACCACAAAACTAATCGCACGTCCCGGCGGGCCGGACAGGTCAAAACTGGCCGACATCATCCAGGCGGCACAAACAACAAAGGCGGGTTTGATGAACTCGGATGGCTGGATGGCGGCAAAGCCCAGCGAATACCAGCGCACGGCACCCTTGCCAAAATCAGTACCAAGCCAGGGCAACATGGCCAGCGCCACAAACACCACCACAAAGCCGAGCACCGCCGCCCGACGCAACTGCAGCGGGGAAAGCATTGAGGTGACAACCATACCCCCCAGCGCAAGCATCCCGAACACCGCCTGCCGGGTCACATAGTGAAACGGCTCCAGCCCGTTTCGGGTGGCCAGCGGCGGCGACGAGGCCAGCCCCAGCAACAATCCAATGGAAAACAGCCCCATGATCGCCATCAGCGACCAGCTGTCAACGGTCCGCCACCAATGTGGCAAAAGCGGCTCGCCCGGCTTGGATGCCAGGTTGCCGAAGACCATATCTGTCATACGATACTGCCCTTCACGTCACTGCCTCTTGCCGGCTGCCTCTGTCGGGCGCTCGGTCTTGAAACGCATCTTAGCCTGTTTGTTTGGCTGGCGCCAGCTTTTCGAAGCACTGGCATATCGGCTTGGCCGCCTCCGACTTTTGGCAGTGCCATTTCACGCCGATTAATATGATTAAAATTGTCGGAATTGACAAACACGAGTTTTTCACTCAGAAATAAATCATCCTAGCCAGCCCAGCTCGGGCAGCCCGGACTTATGGAAAGAACCGGACCCGTGACCCAGAGCGCACCCGACAAAGAACAGCCGATACCCGTGGTCGATCCCCGGATTGATACGATTGAGGTGTCACGCTTGGTCGAGACGGACTCGCTCTTTCCGCTTGAAGCGCTGCTAGATCTGATAAGGAAACTACAATGACCGCGCAAACCGTCATCCGAACCGACACCGCCGAAGCCCTGCCTCAGCATGATGCCCGCGACCTGACCCAAGGCGGCGTACTGGCGCAGATCCGCCTGGACGAGCAGCTTTATACCCTGCGCATCACACGTCAGGGCAAATTGATCCTGACCAAATGAGCAGCACGAAAAACCGCGGCGCGGTTCCGGTCGGCTTTGTCAGCGACCTGCCCACATTGGAGGCGCGGGCCATTCTTTATCTGCGCCTTTGGTGTGATGTCCCGGAACGTCAGGCCGAGGTCTGGAACGATTTCGCTTTCGCGCTGGGAACCGAACCTGCGCGCAAGGCGCTGGATGATCTGAACAGTCTGATCGTGACTCTGACCACCCATGCGCGCCGTCCACTGATGCGCCATACTCTGGGATGCTCTTGTGTGGGCGCAGATGAATCGGCCTTTGGCAGCCTCATTTCCGCCGCCGCCGAGGGCGCGCGCGAAGATGCGATGCTGCTGGCCACATTGATGGCCCGGCCTGATCTGGCCGCCGTGTTGACCGGCATGGCCGAGAAGGTCGCGATGAGCCTGATGCGACTGGATCGCAAGCGGCAACCTGCGCAGATGCTGCAATAGCATCGTGCAGCCCGGCGTTACCGGACTTTTTCAACCGAATTATTTCTTACGGCAGTACAGTTCCAGCCTGTGATGGACCACCTCGTACCCCAGATCGCGGGCGATCTCGGCCTGTAGTCGTTCGATCTTGTCAGAGCTGAATTCGATCACATCGCCTGTCTCAATATCAATCAGATGATCGTGATGCGGCTCATCCGCCGTCTCAAACCGCGCCCCACCCCCCTCGAAAGCATGGCGATGGATGACGCCCTGTGCCTCCAGGACGGATAGGGTACGATAGACGGTGGCGATAGAAACCGTCTCGTCGACCTGTTGGGCACGGCGGTGCAGCTCATTTGCGTCCGGATGATCGGATGCCTCAGCCAAAACTTGTAGCAAAACCTTGCGCTGCCGCGTCAGGCGCACGCCATCACGGCGCAAAGCGTCCTCAAGTTCTGCAGCTTGTTTTGGGGCGTCAGTCATGGGACGCAGTTTATCCAGATGCGACGCATTTGCAAATATATCAGTTGCAACTCATTCTCATTTGCACTAAAAACCAGGGTAACATCGCTTCACATCATGGAGGATTCGATGCGCCTGACCCGTCGCCACCTGTTGGCCACCGCCGCTGCCAGCGCCCTGCCCTGCACCGCTTGGGCCAGTGACAAGCTCTCTGTTGTCGCGACCACCGGCATGATTTCCGATACAGCACGGCGCATCGGCGGCGACCTGATTAAGGTGCGCGCCCTGATGGGACCGGGCGTCGACCCCCATGGCTATCGCCAGACCCGCAGCGATATCGTCGCCATGACCCGTGCCGATCTGGTGCTATGGCACGGGCTGTTTCTGGAAGCTCAGATGGAAACATTCTTTGAGACATTGGCGCGCAAAAACGCCGTGACCGCTGTTGCAGACAGCTTGCCTGTGGACCAACTGCTGGCGCATGAAGACTACGCCAACAGGTATGATCCGCATGTCTGGATGGACCCAACCCTGTGGCGCGGCGTCGCCGAGACTATCAGCGCAACGCTGCAGGCTGCCCTGCCGGGCCAGGCGCAGGCAATTAAGGCTAATGCGGACGGCTTTATCAAGGAACTGGGATCGCTGGATGCCTATTCCGAAGAGACCCTCTCCAGCGTACCGGAACCCGCGCGCGTTTTGGTCACGGCACATGATGCATTTGGCTATTTCGGCCGCGCCTACGGGTTCGAGCTGATCGGCATTCAGGGGATCTCAACCGAAAGCGAGGCCGGGCTGAAACGTATCGCCGACCTTGTTGATCTGCTGGTGGATCGCAACATCGGCGCGGTGTTTGTCGAAACCTCCGTGTCGGACCGCAACATGCGTGCCCTGATCGAAGGGGCTGCGGCGCGCGGTCATGAGGTAAAGATCGGCGGAGAGCTATTCTCCGATGCGATGGGACCTGACGGCACCTACGAAGGGACCTATATCGGCATGATTGACCACAATGTCACCACCATCGCCACCGCCCTTGGCGGGACAGCACCCGCGGGCGGGCTGAACGGCCAGTTGGAGGAGTAGCATGGCCGGGGATTGCCCGCTTGATATCCGGGGCCTGACGGTTTCCTACGGCGAGAAACCAGCGGTCTTCTCGATTGATCTCAGCCTGCGCCCTGGTGCCATGACGGCAATTGTCGGTCCAAATGGCGCGGGCAAGTCGACACTGCTGAAGGCCGTACTTGATATCATTCCGCGGGTGGCAGGCACGGTCAGCAGCTTTGGTCAGCCACTCAAACCGGGGGCATCGTCCATCGCATACGTGCCGCAGCGGGCCAGTGTGGATTGGGACTTTCCAACACGGGTGATCGACGTGGTAATGATGGGGCTTTACCGCCAGCTTGGTCTGCTGCGAATGATCAGTGCACGGCATCGTCAGATTGCGACGGACTGTTTGATCCGGGTTGGCATGCAGGATTTCGCCAACCGGCAGATCGGGCAGTTGTCCGGTGGCCAGCAGCAACGGGTGTTTCTGGCCCGCGCGCTGGCCGAAGATGCGCAACTTTATCTGCTGGATGAGCCCTTCGCCGGGGTCGATGCCGCAACCGAAGCCGCCATTATCAGCGTCCTGCAATCGCTGAAGGCCGAGGGACGCAGCGTGGTTTGCGTCCATCATGATCTGTCGACAGTGGCGGAGTATTTCGACGATGTCATGCTGATCAACGTGCAAAAGATCGCCCATGGTCCTGTCAGTTCCGCCTTTACCGAGGCTAATTTGCAGGCTGCCTATGGCGGTCGTCTGGCCACCGGCCAGATCAACGAATTGCAGCTTCCCGCATGACCGCGTTTGTCGAGGCTCTGATGCTGCAGGCGGGCTATAATGCCGCCCTGGTTGCCATTGGTGCCGCACTTCTGGGGCTGTCGGCCGGGGCTGCGGGCAGCTTTCTGTTCTTGCGCAAGCGTGCGCTGGTCAGCGATGCCATCGCACATGCCACACTGCCTGGTATCGGGTTGGCCTTTATCGTCATGGTCATGCTGGGAGGCGATGGACGGTCGCTGGTGGGACTTCTGGCAGGATCCGCACTGTCTGCAGCGGCGGGCCTTTGGGCCGTGCAGGCAATCACCCGCAACACCCGACTGCCCGAGGATACCGCCATCGGTGCTGTCCTCTCGGTCACCTTTGGCTTCGGTATCGTCCTTCTGACCATCATCCAGTCGATGACATCAGGCCGACAGGCCGGGTTAGAGAGCTTCCTGCTCGGCTCAACCGCCGGAATGCTCTATGCGGATGCGTTGATCATTGCAGCAGGCGGCGCACTAAGCGTCGTATTGGTTCTGCTGCTGCGCCGCCCGATGACGCTGGTGGCCTTTGACGAAGGCTTTGCGGCAGCCTCGGGCGTGAATGTCGCGCGCACGGATATGATCATGATGGTGCTTGGGCTGGCGGTAACGGTCACCGGGCTAAAGATTGTCGGGCTGATCCTGATCATCGCCTTGCTGATTATCCCGCCGGTGACAGCCCGCTTCTGGACGGATCGCTCTGACCGTCTGGTCTGGATTGCGGGCGGTCTTGGGGCTGCGGCGGGGCATATCGGTGCGGCCCTCTCGGCCAGCGCACCGTCCTTGCCGACCGGACCGATTATCGTGCTGATTTCTACCATGTTTTTTACCGCCTCCCTGTCGCTGGCCCCGCAGCGCGGCGTGCTGGCCGCACTTTACGCCCGCCGGCGATTTCAGACCCGGGTTCACCGGCGACAGGGTCTGCTAGCACTGGCCAGATCCGAACCCATTCATGAAAACCTGACCCTGCGTATCCTGCAGCGCGAGGGGCTGATCCGCGCCGATCAGACCCTGACAGAGGCTGGCCACAAAGCCACCGCCCAGGCCTTGCGCGATGAGCGTCGCTGGCACGCCGCACGGCTGATGCATGGCCATGATGCCAACTCACACCGCTATGACGGACTGACACCCATTGGCGAGGTTATGACCCCCGACGAAATCGCCGTGATCGACGCGCGGTTGGAGGCTATCGAATGATGGGCGCAGATTTCGTACAATTGTCCCTGACCCCGATACTGATCGGCGTGCTGGCCGCCATCGCTTGCGCCCTGCCCGGCAATTTCCTGATCCTTAGGCGTCAGGCCCTGATCGGCGATGCAATCAGCCATGTCGTCCTGCCCGGTATCGTTGCAGCATTTCTGATCACAGGGGCCATTTCCGCCTGGCCAATGATGCTGGGGGCTGCCAGTGCTGCCGTCCTCGCCGTTGTCCTGATCGAGGCAATAAAGCGCCTGGGCCGTATCGAACCCGGCGCAGCCATGGGCGTGACCTTCACCTCCTTGTTTGCTGCAGGTGTGCTGCTGCTGGAACAATCCGACACCTCTACCGTCCATCTGGATGTGGAGCACGCACTTTACGGTAATCTGGAAAGCCTGATCTGGCTATCCGCCGATGGCTGGGGATCACTGACGGATCCTGCTGCGCTGGCTGACCTGCCGCCGGAGTTACTGCGAATGGCCATCGTAACGCTGATCGTGACCGTACTGATGCTGGTCTTCTGGCGACCGTTGAAAATCGCCACATTTGACGAGGGCTTTGCCCGTACGCTGGGCATTGCCGTCACCCCCTTAGGTCTGGGGCTGGTGATCGCCGCCGCCGCTGCCGCAGTGGCCGCCTTCGACGCCGTCGGCTCGATCATCGTGATCGCCATGTTCATCTGCCCCCCTGCCGCCGCCCGCCTGATGACTGACCGTCTGGAGGTACAGGTCACCTGGTCGGTGTTCTTTGCCACCGTTTCGGCAATCATGGGCTATGTGCTGGCTGGCTATGGCCCGCTATGGCTGGGCTTTGACAATTCGGTCAATGCCGCAGGTATGATTGCAACAGTGTCGGGTCTGATCTTGGCCATCGCAGCCCTGTTCGGCCCGCACCGTCATCGGGTCGGCGCGGCGGCCACTGGCGACGGATAGCAACAACAACCAGCCATAAAAAGGGGCCAGGCGGCCCCCTCCTCTTGTAATATCAAACGGCACCTTAAAGCGTTTCGGGATAAACCTGAGACAAAGGATTATCCTGAAACGCAGTGATAAGCCTATATGGCGTAAGCGTTTCGATTTTATGTGATGTCTCAAGGTAAACTCGAAACGCTTTAGAGGCTGTTGACGTTCAGGGTTCCCAAATCAGCTGACTTCTGCTTCAAGGTTGCAAACAGAGGGGAGCAGCCTTGACCCGAAGAGTTTTGACCGATGCGCAATGGGCCATCATTGAA
>NZ_JBTLNE010000018.1:0-60711 GCF_054457435.1 Halovulum sp. GXIMD14793
CACCCGCAGAAGCGCGCCGGACGCTTGAGCAATTTGAGGGCTCCGCGCCCGGCGCGCTTGCCCAAAACGAAACCAACGAATATGAAAACCAGACCCGCAGACTCTCGTTATGAATGAGGAAGCCTCGGGGGGCAGGTCAGCAGTCATGCCGATTTGCATTTTATCAACGTCAAAAAGCTTCGGCGGCATCATCACGACCAACCGACCGCGATCATCTTCATCCATATATTTATCAAGATTACCCCTCAGAAACTTATTGAGGTTTGTCTGCCCCATGAGGCTTTTGAGAATGTAGATATGGCAGTACTCACAAAGGTCATCCGGATGATTGTTCAGAATGAATTGCTTGTCGTCTCGGACGACGCCCAGGAACCAATGCTCAGGCAGATCAAAAGTCACATTCGCAAACTGACGCCGATCGGCCGTTGCGCAGGTTGCAAAAAGAACACCAGCAACCAGAAGAAAGCGAAACATCATAGCCCCCACAAGATGAATCTGTACTTCGTCTATCTTTCGTCTGCCCGGGCGTAATTTCAAACCAATCCCGAAAAGGACACCGCGTTCGGCGATTCCTGGCTTGGCATGAGCGCCTGTTTGCTCTGCAAGACAGTCTTGAGCCATGGAAGCCGCTTTGAGCAGTGAGCCGGCCCCTTGCATCACCCAGCCCGTGCAGCGATAGTCGCGTCAAACCAATGGTGGAGGGCTGAACCATGTCGCTGTTTGATGCGGCGAAGGCGGTGCGCGAACAGGCGTATGCGCCCTATTCCAATTTCAAAGTGGGCGCTGCGATCCGCACCAGCACAGGCGCGGTCTTCACTGGCTGCAATGTCGAAAACGTCGCCTATCCCGAAGGCACTTGTGCCGAGGCCGGAGCGATTGCTGCTATGTGTGCTGCAGGGGAACGCACCATTGCCGAGGTTCTGGTGATCGCCGACAGCCCGGTGCCAATCTCACCCTGCGGCGGCTGCCGTCAGAAACTGGCGGAATTCTCTGGCCCGGATGTGCCGGTCACTTTGGCCGGTCTTGCTGGTGCGTTGACCAGCACCACCGTCGGCGAACTGCTACCCGGCGCCTTTACCCCGGATCATCTGGAGGACACTGATGACTGATCGCGATATTGCCGCCCGCGCACTGGCCTGCCTGGACCTGACCAACCTGAATGATGATTGCACGGCAGAGGACATCTCGGCCCTTTGCGACCGGGCCAATACGCCCCACGGACCAACAGCAGCGATTTGCATCTGGCCGCGCTTTGTTTCCCATGCCGCGCCGATCCTGCGCGGAACCGGCATCCGCATCGCCACAGTGGTTAACTTTCCGACCGGCAATGAGGATGTCGAAAGCGTCACCGCAATGACCGAGCAAGCCGTCGCCGATGGCGCGGATGAGATTGACCTGGTCGTTCCCTACACGCAATTGATGGAGGGCAAACCCGAATTCGTTGCCTCGCGTGTTGAGCGGGTGAAACAGGCGGCAGGCGCCGCCCGGGTCAAGGCAATCCTTGAAACCGGCATTCTGGAGGATGAAAATCTTATCCGTCAGGCCTGCAAGATGGCGCTGGAGGGCGGCGCGGATTTTCTGAAGACCTCGACCGGCAAGGTCCCTGTCAATGCCACGCCCGAGGCCGGGCGCATTCTGCTCGAAGAAATCAAGGCCAGCGGCCAGGCTTGCGGGTTCAAACCGGCTGGCGGGGTCAAGACCACCGCTGACGCTGGCGTCTATCTGGGCCTATGCGATGAAATCATGGGCGCTGGCTGGGCCACGCCCGAAACCTTCCGCATCGGCGCATCCGGTGTGCTGAATGCGCTGCTGGCCACACTGGACGGCGCAGACGCCCCGGACGCAGGCGAGGGTTACTGATGCTGGCAACAGAAGTTCTGGCCAAGCGGCGCGATAAACAACCGCTGACCGATAAGGAAATCCAGTTCTTTGTCCGCGGTCTGACGGACAAAAGCCTGTCCGAGGGACAGGTCGCCGCCTTTGCGATGGCGACCTATTTCAACCCCATGTCCCGCGCCGAGCGTGTGGCCCTGACCGAAGCGATGCGCGACAGTGGCACAGTCCTGCAATGGGACTTGCCCGGGCCGGTTCTGGACAAGCATTCCACCGGCGGGGTTGGCGATAATGTCAGCCTGATGCTGGCCCCTGCCCTTGCGGCCTGCGGTGCCTATGTGCCGATGATCTCGGGCCGGGGACTGGGGCATACCGGCGGCACACTCGACAAATTCGACAGCATCCCCGGCTATCGCACAATCCCCGATCTGGACCTGCTGCGCAAAGTCACGGCAGAGGTCGGCTGCGCCATCGTCGGCCAGACCCCTGATATAGCACCTGCGGACAAACGCTTTTATTCCATCCGCGACGTGACCGCGACTGTGGAAAGCATCGACCTGATCACCGCCTCGATCCTGTCCAAGAAACTGGCCGCGGGGCTGGATGCGTTGGTGCTGGACGTCAAGGTCGGCACCGGGGCCTTTATGGCCACGGCCGAGGACGCGATGGGGCTGGCAAAATCACTGGTCGATGTCGCCAATGGTGCGGGCTGCAAGACCACCGCGCTGATCACCGATATGAACCAGCCGCTGGCCTCGGCTGCGGGCAACGCGCTGGAGGTGGCCAATGCAATCCAGTTCCTGAAGGGTGAAGAAATCGACAACCGCCTTTGGGATGTCACCGTTGCATTGGGCGGCGAAGGTCTGGCCTCCGCCGGGCTGGCCAAAGATGCGGCCGAGGGTCGGGACAAGATCACCAAAGCCTTTCAGTCCGGCCAGGCGGCTGAGATTTTCGGCCGCATGGTTCATGCTTTGGGCGGCCCCCCCGATATTCTGGAAGATTACCAAACCCACCTCGCCGTCGCCCCGGTGGTCGAGGAAATCTACGCCGAAACCGAAGGCTTTATCACCGCCATCGACGCCAAAGCCGTCGGCCTTGCCGTCGTGGAACTGGGCGGCGGTCGCCGCGTCGCATCCGACAAAATCAACCCCGCGGTCGGCCTTGACTGGCTGGCCGAGATCGGACGGCACGTCGATGCCGAAACCCCGATTGCCCGTGTGCATGCCGCGAAGGCCGAGGATGTGGCGGCGGCCAAGGCAAGGTTGTTGAACGGCTACACAGTAGCGAGCAAACCTGCCGAAGAGGCCAGTTTGGTTAAGGAAAAAGTAGGATGAGCCTGCCAATTGGAGCAATTAGGCATGAAGCGCTTTTTTAGCAGTGCCAGAACCATGGCAATGATAAGCGGCTTGGCGCTTGCGTCCCCGGTGATGTCGCATGCTGCAGAGTGCCGTTATAGCTTTGGCAATGTGTTGGCGGCACGGCCAAGTGTATCGGTGGTTTTGCCCTCAGAACATGCGGAATTTGACGATATCGGTCTCTCGCTCGTGAGCATATTTCTGCGCAACCAGTCCGTTGACTGCAAACTAGCAGAAGAAATTCAGTTCTTTGGCGCGAATTCTGTAGGCATACAAAGTTTAGAAGAATTTCGCGGTCGGCATCCTGACATGGAAAAGAAACTGCGCGAGTACATAACTTCGAACTACCCAGATCAGGATGTCGAATTTTCTTTCTATGATCAAATCAACGACAGCATTCACACGCGCATTTTCGAAGTCCGAATGGACAATGGACTGGGGTTCGTCGACGGCCATACATTTATAGAACCTGGTTTGACGGCGTGGTCATCATGCAAGGTCGATCTCAGGAGAAGCGATGCCCTTGCGAGAGCTCGAATGATCGTGTCCGGACTGAGCAACACCAAAACCATACCGGAGTGCCCCCAATGACCCGCGCCTTTCTCCTTGTTCTCGACAGTGTCGGCTGCGGCGGTGCGCCGGATGCCGCTGATTTCAAGGATGCCGGGTCCAATACGCTGGCCCATATCGTGCAGGCTTGTGCGGCAGGCCGCGCGGATGAGGGGCGGAGCGGGCCTTTGCATCTGCCCCATCTGGATGCGCTAGGGCTTGGGGCGGCAATCCGGCTGGCCTCCGGCGCAATGGTGCCGGGGTTGCAGGCGGAGCCGACGGGCATGTGGGGGGCGGCGACGGAGGTGTCGAAGGGCAAGGACACACCTTCGGGCCACTGGGAGCTGGCCGGTGTGCCGGTGCCCTTTGATTGGCATTATTTTCCCCAAACCATCCCTGCCTTTCCGCAAGACCTGACCGATACGCTGATCGAACGCGCCAATCTGCCGGGCATTCTGGGCAACAAGCATGCCTCGGGCGTGCCGATCCTCCGCGAATTGGGCGAAGAGCATATGCGGACTGGAAAGCCGATCTGCTATACCTCAATTGACAGCGTTTTTCAGATAGCGGCGCATGAAGAGAGTTTCGGCCTCGATCGGCTAATGCAGGTCTGTGAGATCGCCGCCGAACTGGTGCATCCCATAATGGTGGGCCGGGTCATCGCGCGGCCCTTCATCGGCACGGGACCAGAGGATTTCGAACGCACCGCCAACCGCCGCGATCTGGCCATTGCCCCGCCGAAGCCGACAATCTGCGACCGGGTGGTCGCTGCGGGTGGCCAGACCCACGCCATTGGCAAGATCAGCGATATCTTTGCACATCAGGGGATCTCCCGCGTGCTGAAGGGAAAGGATGACATGGCGCTGGTTGACCAGACGCTCGTGGCCATGGACGAAGCTGAAGACGGCGACCTGATCTTTGCCAACTATGTCGAATTTGACAGCAAATACGGCCACCCCCGCGATGTTGCTGGCTATGCACGGCATCTTGAGGCCTTCGATGCAAGAATGCCGGAGCTACTGGGCAAAATGCGCGAGGGCGATCTGATGATCCTGACCGCTGATCACGGCAACGATCCGACATGGAAAGGCAATGACCACACAAGGGAACGCGTCCCGGTTCTGATGGCCGGGGCTGGCACCGGCAGTTTCGGACATTGCGGTTTCGCCGATGTCGGGGAAACGGTTGCGGCGCATCTGGGACTTGCACCCGGCAAACATGGAAAGACTTTGCTATGACCAATTGGAACGCCCTGCCCAAACTGGAGTTACACCTGCATCTCGAAGGGGCTGCACCGCCCGACTTCATCCGGCAGATGGCCGCAGAAAAAGGCATCACGCTGGACGGTGTCTTTGACGATCAGGGCAACTATGCCTGGTCGAATTTCGCCGAGTTTCTGCAAACCTATCACAAGGCCTGTTCCGTCCTAACCGGCCCGGAAGAGTTCCGCCGCCTGACCGAGGCCGTGCTGGAAAAATCCGCCATCGACGGGGTGATCTATACCGAGCTTTTCATCTCCCCCGATATCTGCGGCGAAGGCGATGCAGAGGCCTGGAAGGACTATCTTGCCGCCATTCTGCAAGGGGCAGCCAATGCCAGGGCGGCGCACGGCATCGAAAGCCGCTTTGTCTCAACCGCCATTCGCAATCTCGGCCCCGAAAAGGCGCTGAATGCGGCCCATATCACGGCAGAGACGAAATCCGCTATGCTGACCGGCTTTGGCATGGGCGGCGAGGAACGTGATTTCACAGCTGCCGATTTCGCCCCTGCCTTTGCCCTGGCCGCCGAAGCAGGGCTCGGCATCACCAGCCACGCCGGAGAGCTCTGCGGGCCGCAAAGCGTGCGGGACACTCTGGATCACCTGCAGGTCGATCGCATCGGGCATGGCGTGCGAGCAATCGAGGACCCCGAACTGGTGCGGCGCATCGCCGACGAGGGCGTGGTGCTGGAGGTCAATCCGGGCTCCAACATCTCACTCAGCGTCTTCGATAGCTGGCGGGACCATTCTATCGACAAGTTGCGCGCTGCGGGCTGCAAGGTCACCGTCTCTACCGATGACCCGCCCTATTTTCATACCGACATGCCACGCGAATATCGCAAACTGTCCGAAACATTCGGCTGGGGTTCGGCAGAGTTTCTTGATATCAACCTGACCGCCGCCGAAGCTGCCTTTTGCGACGCGGACACTCGCGCGCAGCTGATCGCCCGACTGAAAGAGGCCTATTCATGAAAGATCACCTGACCATCGTCGATCACCCGCTGGTGCAGCACAAACTGACGCTGATGCGCGAAAAGGCGACCTCCACCGCTGTCTTCCGGCAGCTGCTGCGCGAGATCAGCCACCTGCTGGCCTATGAGGTCACCCGCGATCTGCCGATGACGACCAAGGATATCGACACGCCGCTGACCGAGATGGAAGCTCCGACCCTGAAGGGCAAAAAGCTTGCACTGATCTCCATCCTGCGCGCCGGGAACGGGCTGCTTGATGGTGTGCTGGAACTGATCCCATCGGCCCGCGTCGGCTTTGTCGGCCTTTACCGGGACGAAGAAACCCTGCAGCCGGTGCAATACTACTACAAAGTACCGGCCGAGATGGACAACCGCGTCGTAATTGCCGTCGATCCAATGCTGGCCACCGGCAATTCCTCGGTCGCGGCGATCGATCTTTTGAAAAAATCAGGGGCCACAGATATCCGTTTTCTCTGCCTGCTGGCGGCCCCCGAAGGTGTTGCCCGCATGAAAGAAGCACATCCGGATGTCCGAATTGTCACCGCCGCACTGGACGAGAAACTGAACGAACTCGGCTATATCGTCCCCGGCCTCGGCGATGCCGGCGACCGCATGTTCGGAACCAAATAGCGCCGCCTTCCGGCGGCAAGACGTCCTTTGGCCTTCGGCCCGAGCCTGCCGGCGGCCCCCTCCGGGGCGGCCCTGCCGGGGGCGGATATTTGTGGAACAATGAAGGTTGAAGAGCCATTCCTCTCCTTCATTGTTCTCAAAATATCCCCGCCGGAGGCATGGCCCGAAAGGGCCATTCAAATAGAAAAGGCGAACCCAACGGAGTCCGCCTTTTCTCAAGCTATCGAGAGATACTTAGCCGCCCATGGTCTTGGCGACCTCGGCTGCGAAGTCCTCTTCCTCTTTCTCGATGCCTTCGCCAACGGCCAGGCGAACGAAACCGGTCACTTCTACGTCGGCTTCTTTGGCAGCTTCGCCGACGGTCACGTCGGGGTTGATGACGAAGCTCTGGTTCAGCAGAGTGACTTCCTCATAGTATTTTTTCATCCGGCCGACGATCATCTTTTCGATGATTGCATCAGGCTTGCCGCTTTCACGGGCCTGTTCGGTCAGGACGTTCTTTTCGCGCTCGACCAGTGCCTGATCAAGGTCATGCTCGGACAGGGAGGCGGGGTTGGTCGCGGCAATATGCATGGCAATCTGCTTGCCGATGCCATTATCACTGCCCTTCATACCGACCAGAACGCCGATCTTGCCCATGTCTTCTGCAGCCGCGTTATGGACATACGAGGCCACGCTGTCGGCCTCGATCACTTCCATACGCCGCACGGACATGTTTTCGCCGATAGTCGCGATCTTGTCAGTAACAACGTCTTTGACCTGCTTGCCGTCCAGCGACGCTTCCAAAAGGTCCTCAACGCTTGAAACGCCCAAAGCGGCCTTGGTTATAGCAGCAACCATGGCCTGAAAATCAGCATTTTTAGCAACGAAATCCGTCTCGGAGTTGACCTCAACCGCAACACCTTTGCCGCCATCGACGGCAACACCAACCAAACCTTCGGCTGCTGTGCGCCCGGATTTCTTGGCCGCAGTTGCCAGACCCTTGGTGCGCAGCCAGTCAATGGCGGCTTCCATATCGCCGCCGGTTTCTGTCAGCGCTTTCTTTGCGTCCATCATCCCTGCGCCGGAAACTTCGCGCAGTTCCTTTACCTGAGCTGCGGTGATAGCCATCATCGCCTCCTATCGTTATGGCACCGGTATTCCGGCACCTGCTCGTTCAGAATCATTGTCGGGTTCCGCGTAATGCGGAACCGCGACGCTTGTGTGACGGAACCGATTACTCAGCCTTGGCGGCTTCGGCTTCTGCCGGGGCGGCTTCGGTCGCGGGTGTCTCTTCGGTCACGGCCTCTGGCTCGGCGGCAAGCGCCTCTTCAGGGGCTGCTTCCATTTCGCCCAGATCGACACCGGCAGCACCCAGCTGCGCAGCCATGCCGTCAATCGCCGCCAAAGCGATCAGATCGCAATAGAGCGCGATGGCGCGGGCGGCATCGTCATTGCCCGGGATCGGATAATCGATATCGTCCGGCGAGCAGTTGGTGTCGAGAACCGCGATCACCGGGATACCCAGCTTTTTCGCCTCGGCCACAGCCAGCGCCTCTTTGTTGACGTCGACTACGAACATCAGATCCGGCACGCCGCCCATTTCAGCAATCCCGCCCAGGGATGCCTGCAGTTTGGTCTGCTCGCGCTCCATGTTCAGGCGCTCTTTCTTGGTCAGGCCTTCGGCCCCGTGCTCCATCTGCTCATCGATATTTTTCAGACGGCTGATGGAGGCGGACACGGTTTTCCAGTTGGTCAGTGTGCCACCGAGCCAGCGGTGGTTCATGTAGTACTGAGCCGACCGTTCAGCGGCCTCGGAAATCGCTTTCTGCGCCTGACGTTTGGTGCCGACGAACAGGATACGCCCACCCTTGGCCACAGTTTCACGAACCACGTTCAGCGCCGCGTCCAGCAGTGGGACGGTCTGGGTCAGGTCGATGATATGAATGCCATTGCGATCACCATAGATATACTGACCCATGCGCGGGTTCCAGCGATGTGTCTGGTGGCCAAAGTGAACGCCGGCTTCCAACAGCTGGCGCAAAGTGAACTCAGGAAGAGCCATCTTCGTTTTCCTTTCCGGTTTTGCCTCAGCGGGGAGTAAGGCTTTCGCCCAACCGGTGGACCTTTTGAGGATGTCTCCCCCAATGGCCGCGACCCCGCCTGTGGATTAAGTGAGGGGCGTTTAGGCGGTTTCGGGTCAGGTTGCAACCCTGTTTCGCACAGATTGACGACCGGCAGCGCTTTGGTCATGAGTAGCGCCATGGAAAACCTGCCTCAGACCCTTTGTATCGGCTCGGCCCTTTGGGACACGATTGCCCGTGCTTCCGATCCGCTAGCCCCCGGCGGCGATGTGCCCGGCCGTATTGCGCGACAGCCCGGCGGGGTTGCGTTGAATGTGGCGATGGCGCTTGCGGCCAGGGACGTCAACGTGGCGATCCTAAGTGCCGTAGGGCGCGACACGGATGGCGATGCGCTGCTAGCCGCCACGACGACGCATGGCATCGACTGCCGCTATGTCGCGCGCGGGACGTATCCAACCGACAACTATCTGGTGCTGGAATGTCAGGACGGCGAAGTGTTTGGCGCAGTCGCTGACTGTCATTCATTGGAGGCGGCGGGCGATACCGTTTTGTCCCCCTTGCGCGATGGCCGCCTGGGCGAAGCCTCAATGCCGTTCGGGCGCACCATGATTGTCGATGGCAACCTGTCCGAGGCCACCTTGCGCAGCTTTGTCGATTTCCGCGACAGCAAAGCCGCCGACTGCTATTTCGTACCCGCAAGCCCCGGCAAGGCAGCAAGGTTGAAATCCTGCCTTCAACAGGTTGATGGCACGCTGTTTGCCAATCGGATCGAGGCTGAAATCCTGTGCGGGCAGAGCTTTGCCGACAGCAAGGCCGCGGCACTTGGCATCAACGCCCTCGGCGCGGCGGCAATCATCACTGACAGCGCGCGCGCCGCGACCTATGCGAACGGCGATCAGGTTATCTCCAGAACGCCCCCAGATGTTTCCGTCACCTCTGTCACGGGCGCAGGGGACGCTTTTCTTGCCGGGTTTGTCGCCGCCAGCATCGCAGGCGAAGGCAACGCGGCCTGTCTTGAGGCCGCTATCGCAACGGCTGCCGCTCATATTAGCCGGGATATATCATGACCCTACCGATGACCTTTTCCCCCGAAGTCGCTGACGCGCGCGCCAAAGGTTTGCCGCTGGTCGCGCTTGAAAGCACCATTATCACCCACGGCATGCCCTACCCGCAGAACCTGATCACCGCCGTGGCCGTCGAGGGTGAGGTGCGCGACCAGGGCGCCGTGCCTGCCACCATCGTTGTGATCGATGGTCAGCTTCATGTCGGCCTGACCTCGGACCAACTGGAGGCGTTGGCACAGACCGACAGGGCGGCCAAACTGTCGCGCGCCGATTTGGCGGTGGCGATGGCGCGCGGGATCACCGGGTCAACCACGGTGGCCGCGACGATGATTGCCGCACATTTGGCCGGAATTGAGGTGTTTGCCACCGGCGGGATCGGCGGTGTGCACCGCGGCGCGGAGCAGAGTTTTGATATCTCGGCCGATCTGCAGGAACTGGCGCAGACGCGGGTATCTGTGGTCTGCGCCGGGCCCAAGGCCATTCTGGATCTGCCTAAAACGCTTGAGGTTCTGGAAACTCTTGGCGTGCCGGTGATCAGCGCGGGACAGGACAACTTGCCAGCATTCTGGTCACGCGACAGCGGGCTGAAGGCCCCGCTGCGACTGGATAATGTGGATGAGATCGCGAAAGCGCATCGGATGCGGGCCGCTTTGGGTCTGCCGGGCGGGCAGCTGATCGCCAATCCGGTGCCCCAAGCCGATGAAATTCCGCGGGATGTGATGGTGCCGAATGTCGAGGTTGCCCTGGCTGAGGCGAAACGACGCGGCATCGCGTCCAAGGATGTCACCCCCTACTTGCTGCGGCGCATATTCGAACTGACCAAAGGTAAATCACTGGAAGCAAATGTTGCCCTGATCCGCAACAATGCGCGACTTGCCGCTGAAATTGCGATTGCCTTGAACAAGTTGCCGGTTGCACCTTCGTCAGCAGCAACCTAGGTTTTCCGCTGATCCTTGCTAAAGGTACCCCAAAATGGCCAAGCGCCCTGCGCCCAAGGCGCGTAAGAAAAAACGAAGCACCAAGCCGACGGTGTTCCAGCGGTTCCGGACAAATTTCTTCACCGGGCTGGTCATCGTTGTGCCGATCTTCCTGACCATCTGGTTGGTCTGGACCCTGGTCAATTTCGTCGATGCGCGCGTGTTGCCGCTGGTGCCATCAATCTACAATCCGGCGACTTATATTGGCCGTAATATTGTCGGCGCAGGTGTTGTGATTTTCGTTGTGTTCACCGCCTTTGTCGGGGCGCTGACCAAGGGGCTGTTCGGGCGGCAGTTGATCCGTTGGGGCGAGAGCATTTTTGACCGCACGCCGATCATCCGCTCCATCTATAACGGGGTGAAGCAGATCGTCGAAACGATCCTGAGCCAATCCAATTCCTCGTTCAAACAAGCCTGTCTGGTGGAATATCCACGCAAGGGGATTTGGGCCATCGCTTTTGTTTCGACTGATACCTCTGGCGAAATTCCCGGCAAAGCGGGGGAGGCCGATATGGTCTCGGTCTTTCTGCCGACCACACCAAACCCGACCTCTGGCTTTCTGCTGTTCGTGCCAAGGCGCGATATCGTCGTGCTGGATATGAGCACGGAAGAGGCGGCGAAGCTGGTCATCTCCGCCGGTCTGGTCGTGCCGCCAACCGAGGAAGAGATCAAGGCGGGCCGCCGCCCTGCCCCGGCGAGTCTCGGCTGATGCTGGGCGCTGCCGTTACAGGCTATGCAACAACGATATCGCTGATCCTTGCAATCGGTGCGCAGAACGCATTTGTGCTGCGTCAGGGGCTGCGGCAGTCGCATGTTTTTATCGTCTGCCTGATCTGCGCATTATCAGATGCCCTTCTGATCACCGCAGGTGTCGCGGGCTTTGGTGCGATGACCGCACTTTGGCCCAAACTGCCCGTCTATATGGCCTGGGCGGGCGCGATTTTTTTGTTTGCCTATGGTGCATTGCGTTTTCACGCGGCCTGGCGCGGCGGCGAAACTCTAGAGGCCGGCGGTCCACCTGAGCCCTTGGCCCGCGCGGTTGCCATGTGTCTTGCGATGACCTGGCTGAACCCGCATGTCTATCTGGATACGCTGGGTCTGATCGGCGCGGTTTCGACCAAGTTCATCGGCACTGAAAAGCTTGTCTTCGGTTGCGCGGCGGTCGCCGCCTCGTTCAGCTTCTTCTTCGCCTTAGGTTATGGTGCGCGGTTGCTGGCACCGGTGATGCGCTCGGAAACCGCATGGCGCTGGCTGGATATTGGCATTGGTATCCTGATGTGGATCCTCGCGATCGTCCTGATCCGAAGTGTGCTGTAGTTTCGGGGTGCTGAAAGCGTCATGTAAGGACCCTCAGGGATCAAGCCCCTCAACGGCGGCTGCGCAATCCGGCCACTTTGGTCTCGGTTTGATCTGTCAGCAGCACCTTGTAAGCAAACCCGGTAATACCGGTTGCAGAGGGTCCTTTTCACGGGGCCACAAGGTGCTATGGTGACGCATGGATAAGGACGGCGCATGACAAAGCGATTCCACTACGGACATCTGATGCACAAGGCGATGCAGAGCCTTGTCGCCGAAGTTTTGGGCGAAGTTGCTGAACATGGCCTGCCGGGCGAACACCATTTCTTTATCGCCTTTGACACCCGCCATCCCGGCGTCGATATGTCCGATGCACTGCGCGAAAAGTACCCCGAGGAAATGACCATCGTCCTGCAACACTGGTTCGACGGGCTGGCCGTCATGCCAGATCGGTTCACGGTCACGCTGAATTTCGGGGATGTGCCTGAGGTATTGGTTGTGCCGTTTGATGCTATGAAGACCTTTGTCGATCCATCCGTTGAGTTCGGCCTGCGCTTTGACGGGATGGAAGATACCTATGATGAGGGTGAGGTGGCCGAGGATGACGACGAGACCGACGAAACACCGCCGGATGATGAAGGTGGCGATGTCGTCAGCCTCGATAAATTCCGCAAACATTGACGGCACTTCATGCGTGACAATCTGATTTTTCTTGGCCGCATGGCGCGGCGTCCAACCCGGATCGGCGCGGTAGCTCCATCGGGCAAAGCTTTGGGCAGGGCGATGGCCGAGGGGCTGGAACCCGATAGCGGCAATATCGTTGAATACGGGGCGGGCACAGGTACAATCACCCAAGCCCTCGTGGATCGCGGCGTCAAACCTGAAAACCTGTGTGTCTTCGAAATTGATCCGGTTTTGCTCAAGCGTCTGAACCAACGGTTCCCGACCCTGGATATCCGCGACCTGCCAGCGCAGCACATCGCACAAGCTCCGTTTGATCAGGTTGATACCGTCGTTTCCTCCCTGCCGCTCTTGTCCTTTTCGCGGGAGTTGCAGCATGAAATCCTCAGCGCCACCTTCACGGCCCTGCCGAAAGGTGCGCCGATGGTGCAGTTCACCTATGCGACCAAGCCGCCGATCCCTGCCCGTTTCATCGAAGAGTTCGGCCTAAGCGTCGAAAAGCGGCGGCGAGTCTTTCTGAACATGCCCCCTGCCACGGTGTTTGTCTTCCGTCAGTCCGCCTGAGACTCGCCACCCGTCGCAGAGCGCGCTATAGCAGCGCAAACATCATGACGGAGGCCCAGATGACCGAGACCCGCACCGAAACCGATAGTTTCGGACCGCTGAAAGTTCCTGCAGAGAAATACTGGGGTGCGCAGACGCAGCGCAGCCTCAAGAACTTCCCCATCGGTTGGGAGACCCAGCCGGTCGCTATCGTCCGCGCGCTTGGTGCAATCAAGCAGGCCGCAGCCGTGGTCAATATGGATCAGGGGAAACTGCCGAAGAAGCTGGGACGCGCGATCGTCAAGGCAGCGGGCGAGGTTTATAAGGGCAAACTTGACAACAACTTTCCGCTGGTGGTCTGGCAGACAGGCTCTGGCACGCAGTCGAACATGAATTCCAATGAGGTGATCGCCAACCGCGCCATCGAAATACTGGGCGGTGAAATCGGATCAAAGGACCCGGTGCATCCAAACGATCACGTCAATATGTCCCAGTCGTCCAACGACACTTTCCCCACAGCCATGCATATCGCCATTGCGATGATGGCGGCAGAAGTGACCCTGCCCGGCCTGCGCAAACTGCACGAGGCGCTGGCGGCTAAGGCGAAGGATTTTGCCAAGATCATCAAGATCGGCCGCACCCATACGCAGGATGCGACGCCTCTGACACTTGGCCAGGAATTCGGCGGCTATGCCTATCAGGTGAAACAGGGCATTGCCCGCGTTGAACAGGCGCTGAAGAACATCTATCCGCTGGCCCAAGGCGGCACCGCCGTTGGCACCGGCCTGAACACCAAGAGAGGCTTTGATAAGGCCTTCGCTGCCGAGGTCGCCAAGATCACCGGCCTGCCCTTCAAGACCGCCCCGAATAAGTTCGAAGCACTGGCCGCGCATGACGCCTTGGTCGAAATGTCTGGCGCGCTCAAGACCGTGGCTGCAAGCCTGTTCAAGATTGCCAACGATATCCGCCTGCTGGGCTCCGGCCCGCGCTGCGGCCTTGGTGAATTGATGCTGCCCGAGAATGAACCTGGCAGTTCGATCATGCCCGGCAAGGTCAACCCGACCCAGTGCGAGGCTTTGACCCAGGTCTGCGCCCAGGTGATGGGCAATGACGCCGCCGTCGGTTTTGCCGGATCGCAGGGGCATTTTGAGCTGAATGTCTATAAGCCGATGATGGCCTATAACGTGTTGCAATCGATGCAGTTGCTGGGCGATGCGTCGGTGGCCTTCACCGACAATTGTGTTGTGGGGATCGAGGCGGATGAAGACCGGATCTCCAAACTGATGTGGGAAAGCTTGATGCTGGTGACGGCTCTGGCGCCCGAGATCGGCTACGACAATGCCACCAAGGTTGCCAAGACAGCCCATAAGAACCGCACAACGTTAAAGGAAGAGGCGATCCGGCTGGGCTTTGTCGATGAGAAAACCTTCGACCGGGTGGTGCGGCCCGAAAAAATGATCGGACCCAAGGCCTGATGGCCAAACTGGTCAATCTGCGCCGGGCCCGCAAAGACAGGGCCCGGCAGGAGCGCCGTGACAAGGCTGCGGCGGCGGAACCGGTGACGCGGCTCGATCTGTCCGAACGCAAACGGCTGGCGGCGGAAAAACTCCGCATAGAGCGGGATCACGATGGCCACCGCCACGAAGATTGATCCACAACGCCCGGTCAAGCATTCGCTGACCCTGCGGGGGCACCGTACGTCTGTCTCGCTGGAGGATGCGTTCTGGCGCGCCTTTCTCGAGATCGCCAAGCGCGAAAACCGCGCGATCAACGACCTAGCAGCCGAGATTGACGCCGCCCGCGGTACCGAATGCGGTCTCGCCTCGGCTATAAGGCTGTTCGTGCTGGCGGACCTTCAGAAGATGGTGGGTTTCACCCACCCTACAGACCTGCCGTAAATGTAGGGGGGGTGAAACCCACCATCCTTCCTACCCACGCGGTGCGACCTTCAGCCAGATACCGTCTTTTGCTCTAACGGTCAGATGATGCACCGGCTGTGGTTTTCGCTCCTTGACCGGTGCAAACTCCAGCTCGCGCAGCAGGATTGCCAGCAAGATCACCCCTTCGGCCATAGCAAATCCCGCCCCTGGACAAACCCGGCTGCCGGACGAGAAAGGCAGATAGGCCTGCCTTGCCACTTCCTTGGTTTCGGGACGCGTCCAGCGCTCCGGATCGAACTGATGTGGGTTATCCCAGATGCGTTCATGGCGCTGCAGATGCCAGGGCGACACAATCAGCAAGGACCCTTTTCGGACCTTGCGCTGGCGAAACTTTTCGGGCGCAATTGCCTCGCGGGGCAGCATCGGTACTGGCGGGTAGAGCCGCAGCGCTTCGCGAAATACATCCCGCACGAACGGTAGCTTCCGCAGCACACTGAAATCGGGCGTCCCCTCCCACGCCGCCCGCGCCTCTGCCGCCGCCCGCACCTGCACTTCCGGGCATTCCGCCAACATGTAAAGCGTCCAGGACAGTGCCGCTGCCGAGGTTTCGTGCCCGGCCAGAAAGAAAATCGCCACCTGATCCACCATCTCGGCGGTATCGAACACCTGCCCTGTCACCGGATCAGCAGTGGTCATGATTTTGGTCGTCAGATCGTTCGGCGCGGTCCCCGCCGCGATCTCAGCCTGTCGCGCCTCGGTCATCCTTGTGATCAGCTCCCGGATCACTCGCGCATTCCGCCGCGACGCCCCCGATCGCCAACGCGGCACCCATCGGGGTAGTTTCAAAAGCGACAGGATGTTGATCAGGGGTTGCGAGGATTGATAAGCGCGAAAGGCATCGAACACCGCCTTGGCCTTTTCATCCTCAATCGGCCGGGAAAACAAAGTACGGAAGATCACGTCTGCCGCGCAATGGCTGGTCTCAAACTCCATCTCGACCTGCCCCGATTGCGCCTTCAGCCGCGCCAAACAACTTTCCCCTGCCGCCACCATCGCGGCAAAACTGTCGCGCAGCTTGCCTCCTTCAAAAGCCGGGTCGATGATCCGGCGTTGACGTTTCCAAACCTCCCCATTGGTCACGAAAACCGAATTACCCAGCAGCAGAAACAGCGTGTCATGGATGATCGAAGTTTTGGGGAAATCATCGGTCCGTTCCTCCAGCACCAGTTTGACCAGCTTGGGATCATTGATCAGGAAGCTGTCAAACAGAACAAAGCGCTGCTGTGCCATCCAGGCGCTGTAAAGCCGATGCGGCAGGGATGAGAACATATCCTGCCGGGCCGCCCGCAACCGATACCAGGCCCCGGCCTTGTCCGGTCGGCTCTCTGGCATCGCCGGGGTAAAGAGCTTTTTCTCGGTCATGGCGCGCGGTCCGTGTGGCGGGAGGCAATGGAGTTGCGCATTTGCTTACTGGGCTGGATATCGGCGTAGCGGGCCGCGAGGGTCACCGGCCCTGCCGTGATCTGGAAATAGTCATAGTGCCGCGGCTGGTCAAAGGCATAGAGATACTGAAAATGCCTCCGGAAATAGGAATGCCTTGGGCTGTTGCGCTGCTTGCGCGACAGCGTCTGGCTAAAGGCAGCTGAGACGACCTTGGGATTGCGCTGTGCAGGCGGGGCCACACCGCTTTGCGCCACCGGATCACAAAGCGCGAAACAGGCCCCATCTGAAGGCGCGCTGACATCCAGCCAGTCCAGATGCGGGTGCAGTGCCATGAAATTCAGATCGCTGCGCATCTGCCTGGCACCGGCGTGAAAGCTCTCATATGGGATGACCTGCGCCAGGGTCAGCAGGGATAGTTTCTGGTTCGGGGCGCGCCGCAAGGCCTCGGCCACCACCGGGATCGATAGGCAGGTGCCAGCTGAATGCGCCACGACCAGCACCTCATCGACCTCTCCTGCCGACATCACCTCGGCGATCCTGTGGGCGAATTGCTGTTCGCGCTCTTTATAGACGTTCGGCTTGCTGCGCCCGCGGGTGATACCGAACGCGCCGATGAACAGAAGATAATAGATCATAGTGCGCAGATCATAGCGTCTAAGCCAGACCATCCCACCCAATGTCAGCGCCAGCGCCCCGGGCACGGCCCCGGCCCATCCTGGTTGACCGAACAGGCGCGCCACACCGCCCCCAAGCGCCGCACCAAGCCAGAGCCCGAGGACAAGTTGCGCCAACAAAGCAGCATAGGGGTAAAGTGTGGCGATAATGATCTGCGGCCGCGCCCGATACCATGCCCGCACCGCGCCCGAGGCAAAGCCGAACCAAAGCGTTGACAGCATGATCCAGATCGCCCGGGGTGTCGATTGCCCCATCGCTTTGCGGACCAGATCGGACCAGTCCAGAACCTCGACCAAAGTTTCGGTCTGCTGGCCATCAATATGGGTGCTGACAGACCAGGCATAATTGCCCGCCTGCCGATTGGCCGCCTCCACACTGATCTGGTAGCCGCTGATCCCGGCTTGCAATTCCGCCTCGGCCCGGTAGAGCTCGCGATACTTGCGAGGGGCCACCGGATCGAAACCGGGGATGTAAAAAACGTGGCGGCGGTGCACCTGGACTGCGCGATCGGTCATGACACTTCGGATTTGCGTTTGGGGCAATCTAAGCGCTCGGACTGCAAAGGGAAAGCGTCAGCCTAATGTGGTCAATCCGGGGAAGGTATCCAGCAGCCAGTTTGAGATCCAGGTAAAGACGCCAAAGGCCATCATCAGACCAACGATCAGCAGCATCAGACCCATGGCCTTTTCCACCTTGCCCATATGCTGGCGGAACCGTGTCATCGCAGACATGAACCGATCCAGAAAAATCGCGGCCAGCAAAAACGGCACACCCAATCCCACTGCATAGCTCGCCATCAGCGCCACCCCCCGCCCGACAGAGGTTTCCTGCGCTGCCAAAGATATGATCGCCCCCAGGATCGGTCCAATGCAGGGCGTCCAGCCGAATGCAAAAGCAAGGCCAAGAACATAGGCGCCAAAGATGCTGCCAGACCGGTCACCGGCATCAATCCGCGCCTCACGATAGAGCAACGGGATACGCAGGATGCCGAGAAAATGCAGACCAAAAACAATGATCATGACCCCGGCAACGATCGAAAACTCTCGTTGGTACTGCATAAACATCTGGCCCAGAAAGGACGCGGTGAAACCCAGAAACAGAAAGACGGTCGACAGCCCCAGCACAAAGAAAAGTGCCGCAGCAATCACACTGCGGCGGCCCGCCCCCTCTGCCTTGATATTGGTACCAGCCATATAGGCCAGATAAGGCGGCACGATCGGCAGGACGCAGGGCGACAAAAAGCTGACAATGCCTGCCATCAGCGCAACAAACAGCGCAGGCAGAAGTGAGGCGTCAAAGACGTCGATACCGAACATGCAGACCTTTTTTCATAGCATTGGTCAAACCTGTCTATAGCGCAGGCCTGCGGCGGTCACCCGACAATCTGTCACATTCACGTGGACAGGCGTAACAATCATGGATAGCCAACGCATATGAACTGGGATGCTGAACTTGATGCCACCGGGCTTTTGTGCCCCCTGCCCGTCCTGAAGCTGCGCAAGCGGCTTGAGGGATTAACCGCTGGTCAAGTCATGCGCCTGATCACCGACGACCCGGCCGCTTTGGTGGATGTGCCGCATTTCTGTGCCGAACAAGGCCATGAGATACTGGCGCAGGAGGAGGAAGGATTCCCGCGTCAAATCTGGCTGATCCGGCACAGTAAATAACTCTACCCGTCGACATTGGGCTATTACCGGCCAGATCATTCGTCGCGGATCCACATCATGCTTCGAGACAAATCTGCCCCGCAGCGTATCCCACACGACATCAATCGAAATGGCAAAACGGCGGGCGCGGCACAGAGTTGCGAGAAAGATCGCCCTCCCCGAACCATCCTGCCCCCATGGCAACAAACTGTAGTTCAATACCCAACCAGGCGTTTTGAGTCTGCTGGGCATAGGTTGTGCTGGTGATCTCGGGCAACGCAGGCGTTAACCCACTCGCCCCAGGTTCACACTTGATGTGCTTGGCATTGGCCCGGATGAGCGCATCAAAATGCTTCGTCCATAAGGCATGCTCAGCAAGGATCACCGGGATTTGCGCAACATCGGCACATTCCCCTTGCGTGTAGATTATGCCCGGCGGCGTTCTCAGTGGGCTATCGGAAAAAAACGAAAGCTCACCAGATAGAATAGATGCGACGAGGAAACGCAGGTACTCGTGATTGACCTGATCTTTGGACCAGCCGCAGCGCTCCTGCAGCTGTTTGAATAAAATGCTGCTTTCAATAAAACATCCCGGGTCTTCCGGCGCGAATTCAGCTATTTTTGAAAGGCCTTCAACCACTTCAGGGTCGGACATAGATATCTGGCTGACAATCTTAGGCAGTTCAATCCGGCAAATCGCAGGGGACAGGACAACCCAATCGCCGGTTGTCGTGTTGGTTGGATTGTTTCTGGCCGCATCCGCAAAGCGATCGATCTGTTCGATGGAAAACCCCGCATCTTTGGCCGCCGCATTGGTCGCGGGTCCGATCGCGCATCCCTGATCTGCATAAAAGGCCAGAAGCGCCGCATCATCCGCGTCATCAGCCTGCGCAGCAGCACCAAATACTGTCAGGCAGAGCGGCACTAGGCAACGTATCATAAAATCACTTGGTCGCATTTTTGTCCTTGCCTCGTCGCCTTGACTTACAGCAGTTTGATTTTTCTCTATATGCTCAAGTTATGCGGTTGCTGCGGCGAACACAAAACCGCTTGCATCCTGCACATCTATTCAGCAGCGGCAGCTTGTGGTGTGCCGCCCTGCCGGATCGCTTCCAATAGTTCAGCACGCCGCTTTGCCGCTGCGTCTGCATGCGCCTCTTTGACCGGTCCGAAACCTTTGATTTCCAACGGCAGTTCGGCAAGGGCAATACAAAGATCATGCGTTTCCGAAGTCAGGGCGGCCTCGACCTCATCCATATCGCGTTCAAACTCTGTGATCAGCGCGCGCTCCATCTTCCGCTCGGCGGTTCGCCCAAAGATATCAAACCCCGTTCCGCGCAGGCGCTTCATCTTCGCCAGCATACGGAACAGGGGCAAAACCCATGGGCCAAACGCACGCTTCTTAGGGCGGCCATTGGCATCCTTGCCGCCCGGCATTGGTGGGGCCAGATGGAACGACACCTTTCCATGCTGGCTGAATTGCGCATTCAGGCCATCCTCCAGATGCGCCAGATGCAGCCGTGCCACCTCATATTCATCCTTATAGGTCAGCAGCTTATGATAGCCTTTGGCCAGCGCCTGCCCAAATTCCGCATCCACGGCGGTGGCGTGGGCCACGCGGGCGCGGAAGCGGGCGGTAAGATCTTCGTTCTGGTATTCGGTCAGATGCTCCGCAAACCGGTCCAACAAGGCCTCTGGCGTTTCCGGCTTTGCCTGCTCCTCAACCAAGGCAGCTGCCGCCTGGTCGGGGAAGGCCACCGACCAGCGCCCCAGCGCAAAGGCATCAAGGTTCCCCTCAACCCCTGCCCCATTCAGCCGGATCGCTTGTTCCAGCGCCTCCCGGCTAAGCGGCAACAGCCCCGCCTGCCAGGCCGCGCCCAGCATGGTCACATTGGCATATATCGCATCGCCCAGCAGCTTTTCAGCCAGCCGTGTCGCCTCCAGCAGGGAAACGGCATCTTCGCCAACACGCGCCCGGACCGACAGTGCCAGCCGGTCCGTGGGCAACTGGAACGCGCCATCGCGGGTAAAGTCACCGGTGATGATCTCGTGCGAGTTGACCACGGCCCGGGTCCGTCCACGTGCCATCAAACCCAGCGTCTTTGCCCCGGCCGTCACCACCAGATCCCCGCCAATCACGGCGTCGGCCTCTCCTACCGCCACGCGAATGGCTGAGATATCCTCGGGCTTTTCCGCGATCCGACAATGGATATGCACGGCACCGCCCTTTTGCGCCAAACCCGCCATCTCCATCACGCCAGAGCCTTTGCCCTCAAGATGCGCGGCCATGCCGATCAGCGCCCCAACGGTGACAACACCGGTGCCGCCTACCCCGGTCACCACGACATTATGCGTCCCATTGATTGCGGGCAGCGCAGGCTCTGGCAGATCCGGCAGATCCATCGCCTTTGCCTCGGCCTTGCGCACAACAGCGCCCTGAACGGTAACAAAACTGGGGCAAAACCCGTTCACACAGGAAAAATCCTTGTTGCAGGAGGATTGATCAATCCGGCGCTTGCGGCCCAAAGGCGTTTCCAGCGGCAGGACTGAGACGCAATTGGACTGAACCCCGCAATCGCCGCATCCTTCGCACACTGCTGGATTGATAAAGATCCGCTTGTCCGGGTCCGGAAACAGACCGCGCTTGCGACGTCGCCGCTTTTCCGCGGCACACGTCTGGATATAGATCAACGCAGAAACGCCGGACGTCTCGGCCAGCTTTTCCTGCACCGTCATCAGCTTGTCCCGCGTGTGCAGTTTCACAGCAGGGGGGAAGGCGCTCAGATCGACGTCTTCCTTTTCGTCATAAACCCCGACAACGGTTTTAACCCCCATCGCCACCAGTTCAGCGGCAATTTGCTGCGGGGTCAGCTCGCCCTCATTTTCCTGACCACCGGTCATGGCCACCGCATCGTTGAACAGGATCTTGTAGGTAATGGTGGTGCCCGCAGCGATGGCCGCCCGGATCGCCAAAACGCCGGAATGGTTATAGGTCCCGTCGCCCAAATTCTGGAACACATGACCGCGCTTGGAAAACGGCGCCTCGCCGATCCAGTTGGCCCCCTCTCCGCCCATATGGGTGAAACCCTGGGTGTCGCGGTCCATCCACTGTACCATATAATGACAGCCAATCCCGGCATAGGCGCGGGACCCATCCGGCAGCTTGGTCGAGAAATTATGCGGACAGCCCGAACAGAACCAGGGGGTGCGGGTCGCAATCTCTTCTGCGTTGTCGTTCAGCCGCGCTTCCTGCAGGGCGGCGTGTTTGGCGCGCAGGGTGTCCGTTGCAATGCCCTCAGCCTCAAGCAGCCCGCCCAAACGGTCCGCGACAAGAACCGGGTCCAGCGCACCCTTGACCGTGAACAGAACCTCGCCATTCTCATGCTTCCAGCCGATGACCCGGCGGCCCTGTCTGTCATCAAAGAGGGCTTCCTTGATCTGTACCTCGATCAGCTTGCGCTTTTCTTCGACGACGATGATCAGGTCCAGACCTTCGGCCCATTCGCGGAAACTGGTCATGTCCAGCGGCCAGACCATGCCAACCTTGTAAGTGGTCACGCCCAGACGCGCGCATTCTGCCGCATCCAGCCCCAAAAGCTGCAACGCATGTGCGGTGTCGAGCCAGCTTTTGCCCGCCGAAACAATCCCGATCTTCGCGCCGGACTTGCCATGCATCCGCTTGTCGATGCGATTGGCCCGGCCAAACGCCTCGGCCGCGAACCGCTTGTGATCATGGAGCCGCGCCTCCTGCACAACCGGGGTATCGGCAAGGCGGATATTCAGGCCGCCAGGGGGCATCTCAAAATCAGTTGGCTGGACGATCTGCATCCGGTCCGGGCGACCGTCGACAACCTCGGTCACTTCGATCGTGTCCTTGACGCATTTCAGCCCGACCCAACACCCGGAATAGCGGGATAGTTCCCACCCCAAAACACCGTAATCCAGCAACTCCTGCACACCGGCAGGGCTGAGGATCGGCATCAGCGCATCAACAAGCGCAAATTCCGAGTGGTGCAGAACGGTCGAGCTTTCCCCGGTATGGTCATCGCCCATGGCCACCAGAACACCGCCCAGATCGGCGGTCCCAGCCATATTGGCATGGCGAAACACATCGCCTGTGCGGTCAACGCCCGGCCCCTTGCCGTACCAAAGGCCGTAAACCCCGTCATGCGTTCCTTCGCCGCGCAAATGCGCCTGCTGCGTGCCCCATAGGGCCGTTGCGGCAAGATCCTCATTCAGGCCGGGATTAAGCACGACATCGCTGGCAGACAGCTGCTTTTGCGCCCGTGCCATCTGCAAATCAACGGCCCCAAGGGGGGAGCCGCGGTATCCACTGACATATCCGGCCGTATTGTGCCCTGCGGCGGTATCCCGTGCCTTTTGCATCAGCATCAGCCGCACCAACGCCTGCGTGCCACTTAGCAGCACATGATCTTTTTCAAGGTCGTAGCGGTCGGACAGTGATACCGATTGCAGTCCCAATTCATCCCCCTGTTTTATGGTTGCTGAAAATCCTAGGGCCGAGCGATACCGCCTCCAAGTAAATTTGGGGCCTGCGCTACAAAAAGCAATGATTGCACGGGATTGTTGCGCCCCGCGCAATTCCGTGCTGAATCAGCAGGCAATGCGGATAACGAAATTCCGTGACATCCAACAAGGGAGACGCCAATGCCAAGCGGCATGGACTGGGACAAGCTGAGAATTTTTCATGCCGTGGCCGAAGCCGGCTCCCTGACCCATGCAGGCGAAACCCTGCATCTTAGCCAGTCCGCTGTGTCCCGCCAGATCCGCGCGCTGGAAGAAAGCCTTGATGTCATTCTGTTCCACCGCCATGCCCGCGGCCTGCTCCTGACCGAACAGGGCGAGTTGCTGCTGGATGCGACCCAGAAAATGCGCAAGCAACTGGCCGCAACCACAGCACAGATCCGCGACACATCTGACAAGATCATGGGGGAATTGCGGGTCACCACGACCATCGGTTTCGGCACGCTTTGGCTGGCCCCGCGGCTGAACAAGCTTTATGACAGCTATCCGAACCTGAAAATCGACCTGATTCTTGAGGAACGCGTCATGGATCTGCCCATGCGTGAGGCCGATGTCGCCATCCGCATGAAAGAGCCAAGTCAGGCCGATCTGATCCGTCGCCGCCTGATGGAAGTGTCACTGCGTTTTTACGCCATGCAAAGCTATCTGGACCAGAACGGCGTGCCGAAAACCGCCGAAGATCTGACAGAGCATCGCCTGATCTCTCAAAGCGTAAATTCACCGCAGGTCAGCGCGGGCCTGCAATGGATTGAGCCGTTCCTGTCAAAGGCGACCAAGAGCCATCTAAAGGTGAACAACTATTTCGGCGTGCTGCAGGCGGTGATCAACAACTTAGGTATCGGGGTTCTGCCGCATTACGTCGCCGCGGACTTCCCCGATATGGTGCACGTGCTGCCACAAGAAAGCAGCCAGCCGATTCCCGTCTACCTCGCCTACCCCGAGGAATTAAGGCAATCGCGGCGCGTTGCGGCATTTCGTGACTTTGTTGTTCAGGAAATCGCCACATTCAAGAAAGACAATGCATTCGATCCAGAGCTGACGCCGCAATAAGTCCATAATCTGTGGCCTTTTTGCAGCTATGCGCTCAGCAGATAACGGGTATGCAGCATTTCTGGCATGTTAGCGCTTGCAGCGACAGCAACCATTACCTATTTTCAGTCTCGAAGGCGCTGATGCGCTTTCACCTCCCTGTTGGACTTAGGCCGAGCATCCGCTCGGCCTTTTTTTCGCGTTTTAGCCAGCGGATGAAGTCTTTGGCCGCGGAACGCTGCGGTCCTGGCCTGGTAACAAGGTAGTATCCCTGACCCATTTCTTCGCTGCTCCGCAAAATGACCAGGGCTCGGCTGTCAAGATGTGGGCGAATAAACTCCGTTGTCACCGCAGCAATGCCATAGCCATCCAACAGCGCTGGCAGAATCAGATTTCCGGGCATCGCTGTCACCGCGCCCCGCGCTGTCTTGTCCACACCCAGCGTGGCAAGCCATCTGCTGACCTCGTCCGAGCCTTCTTCTTCAAGCCAGCGATACCGGGCCAGCGCGGCAGCATCCTCGGGCGGCGGGTCCCCCACCAGCAAAGGGGCGCCGACAATCACATGCTCGGCGGGTAAAAGCATTTCAGCCTCAAGCCCCGGCCAGTTGCCTGCACCGTAACGGATTGCAATATCGCACGCCCCATCCTCAAGACTGACCAACGCCCCGGTCGGGTTCAGCACGATATCAGCATCGGGGCTTTGCGCCAGATAACTGCCAAAACGCGGCATGAACCAATGAGTTGCAAAATTCGGCGTCATGGTCACCTGCAATGGTCGCACGGCCCTGCGATGGGTCATGGTGGTCACGGCATCCGCAATGGCATCAAAGCTGCGGCTGAGCGTGGCGGCCAGTTCTAACCCGTCCGGCAGCACGCGCACGCCCCTGCCCTGACGCTCCACCAGTCGGGTCGTAAGATCACGCTCCAGCCCGCGCACCTGCTGGCTGACCGCGGCCGGCGTCACATTCAGTTCCCGTGCGGCGGCTGAGAAACTTTGTAAACGGGCCGCTGCCTCAAAGGCGCGCAACGCGGCCAGCGGGGGCATTTGACTCCAATTCATATGTTACCTCAGCTAATATTTTGAAAATTTAGTTTGCTCGATTTTCTCAACCATACAGGCATATTGAGGCATATCAAACAGCAAAGTTAAAAGCCATGCTACACCTTTTCTTTTGCGCCCTGCGCACCGCCTCACGCTTTGATGCGCTGGAAAAAGAGCGTCAGGCGGCCTTTCGCCCGGCCCCACCACAACGGCGCAGCAACCGCCCTACCAGAAAGGACCAGACATGTTAGGTATTCTGTCAGACGTCATGTTCACGGCCACACGGGTTAAGCCCACCGGGCGCGATACCCCGGCCCGCCCGGAAGATCAGCGCAGGCACCGCTGGCACCCGCAGGCGTGTAAGTCGGACCAGCGATAACTGTCGCTTGCATTCGCCGGGCGCGCCGCGCTAACAGGTCGCAACCTGACAGCGATGAGGGCGGCATGAACCCCGAGATCACCCCCGACATTACGGATGACCTGATTGCCGCCCATGGCCTCAGCCCCGACGAATACGCCCAGATCATCCGCCTTTTGAACCGGAAGCCGAGCTTCACCGAACTCGGCATTTTCTCGGCGATGTGGAACGAGCATTGCTCTTATAAGTCGTCCAAGAAATGGCTGCGCACCTTGCCGACCGAAGGCCCGCAAGTGATTTGCGGCCCGGGCGAGAATGCTGGTGTCGTCGATATTGGCGATGGTCAGGCGGTGGTGTTCAAGATGGAGAGCCACAACCACCCCTCCTATATCGAACCTTATCAGGGGGCAGCCACCGGTGTGGGCGGCATTCTGCGCGATGTGTTCACCATGGGCGCGCGCCCGATTGCCGCGATGAATGCCCTTAGCTTTGGCGCGGTGGGTCACCCAAAGACCCGTCGCCTGCTGGCTGGCGTGGTCGAGGGGATTGGCGGATATGGCAACTGCTTCGGCGTGCCCACCGTCGGGGGCGAGCTGCGCTTTGATCCCGCCTATAACGGCAATTGTCTGGTCAATGCCTTTGCAGCAGGCTTGGCGGATGCCGACAAGATTTTCTATTCCGCCGCCTCGGGCGTCGGCATGCCGGTGGTTTATCTGGGCGCAAAAACCGGGCGCGACGGCGTTGGCGGGGCGACCATGGCCTCGGCCGAGTTTGACGACACGATTGAAGAAAAGCGCCCCACCGTTCAGGTTGGCGATCCTTTCACCGAAAAGCGCCTGATGGAGGCCACGTTGGAGTTGATGGCTACGGGTGCTGTTATCTCCATCCAGGATATGGGGGCTGCGGGCCTGACCTGTTCGGCTGTGGAAATGGGCGACAAGGGCAATCTGGGCGTGCGGCTGGATCTGGAAAACGTTCCCGTCCGCGAAGAGAACATGACCGCCTATGAAATGATGCTGTCCGAAAGCCAGGAACGCATGCTGATGGTCCTGCGCCCGGAAAAAGAGGCCGAGGCGAAGGCGGTGTTCGACAAGTGGGATCTGGATTTCGCCATTGTCGGCGAGACCATCGCAGAGGACCGTTTTCTGATCATGCATAACGGCGCGATCAAAGCCGACCTGCCGCTGAAAGCCTTGTCCGGCACCGCCCCGGAATATGACCGGCCCTGGGAACCGACACCCGCCGCCGATCCGCTTGGCCCGATCAATCATGTAAGCGCGGCAGAGGCATTGCTGACCATCATGGGCAGCCCCAACTATGGATCGCGCGCATGGGTGTACCAGCAATATGACATGACCGTTGGTGCTGATACCGTGGTTCTGCCCGGTGCGGATGCCGGTGTCGTGCGGGTGCATGGCACCCAAAAGGCGCTGGCCTTTACCGCGGATGTCACCCCGCGCTACTGCAAGGCCAACCCGGTCGAGGGTGGCAAGCAAGCCGTCGCGGAAGCCTATCGCAACCTGATCGCCACCGGGGCCAAACCCTTGGCGACTACCGACAATCTGAATTTTGGCAATCCCGAAAAGCCCGAGATCATGGGCCAGTTTGTGGGCTGCATCAACGGCATTGGCGCGGCCTGTTCCGCGCTGGATATGCCCATCGTTTCGGGAAATGTCAGCCTTTACAATGAAACCGATGGTGCCGCGATCCTGCCGACGCCAACCATCGGCGCGGTTGGCCTGCTGTCGGATATCTCGCAGGTGCTACGCACCGCCCCGGAGCAGGGCGATGTTCTGATTATGATCGGCAAAACGGCCCGCCACCTTGGCCAGTCCGCCTATCTGGCGGAGTGCCATGGCCGGGCCGAGGGCGATGCGCCGCCCGTCGATCTGGACGCAGAACGCCGCAACGGTGAGGCCGTGTTGGCCCTGCGCGATGCCGGTCTGATCCGAGCGGCACATGACATCAACGATGGCGGTCTGGCCGTCGCCGCTGCCGAGATGGCGTTGGCCGGCGATACCGGCGTTGTCATCGGGGCTGAGGATATCGGCACCTTGTTTGGCGAAGATCAGGGCCGCTACCTGCTGGCCTGCGCTGCGGGCAAGGCGGCGGAGGTTCTAAGCCTATGTGAGCAACGCAACGTCGCCGCGACCTCTGCCGGGCGGTTCGAAGGCACGGAGATCGTCCTGGGCAGTAGCGCCCAGTCCGTATCTCTGAAAACCCTTCGCCAAACCCATGCGGACGCACTGCCGAAGCTGTTTACCTAAAGCGTTTCGGGATAAACCTGAGACAAAAGATTATCCTGAAACGCAGTGATAAGCCTATATGGTGTACGCGTTTCGATTTTATGTGATGTCTCAAGGTAAACTCGAAACGCTTTAAGCCTCCAGCCTGCCCGCATAGACCTTCATATTGCACACCAACTACGCGCTGCAGCCTCTGACGCCCTCTGCCGCGACCAGGACGCGATGCGCCGCCAGCCGCAACAGCCTGTCATCCCCTTCAAGCAAAGATCAGATTTTGGACAAAGGCAGGCCAATCTGGCAGTAAAGCAGGATTTCCTGCAGCCGCAACGCCTCCTCCGCCCGGTAAACGCGATAACCATTCAGGGCTGTACCTGCCGGTTTCAGCAAGCCGATGGCATCGTAGTGATGCAGCGTGCGCACCGTAACACCGGCGGCCTTGGCCAGATCACCGACGGAATATGCCTCGATTCGTTTCGTCATGGTTCCTTCATCGAGCCTTACGAAGCGTTAGAGCGTCATGCGAAAAACCTGAATCATCTAACGCTGCCTGAAATCAGAGATTTCAACGCGTTAGATGATACGTGATGCCTCAGGTATTTCGCGAGACGCTATAGGGTCAAGTGCTATGTCCACTTGAAGAACCTCCCCCGCTGCCATACCTTTAGAAAACAAGGAAAAGGAAGCTGACCATGGCGATGCAGGCCGCCGAAATCGAAAAACTGATCCGCGATGCATTTCCAACCGCCCGGGTTGAGATCACGGATCTTGCTGGCGACGGCAACCACTATGCCGCCACGGTCGAGGCGACGGAGTTCGCCGGACTGACCCGGGTGAAGCAGCATCAGATGGTCTATGTCGCTCTGAAAGGTAAAATGGACGGATCGGCGGGCGAATTGCATGCTCTGGCACTGACAACCAAGGCGGTGGAACCATGAATTACTGGGTACTTTCCCTTGTTTTTGGCATATGTGCGGTGATCGTCGCCCTTTATCTTTTGAAGCGCACACAGAACCGCACCACCCCAAGGACCAAAGAGAACGAGATCATCATCGGTGATAGCGAGGATGGGCCGGTGGTCAAAAAGGGCCAGGTCGACGAAGATTGACCTGGCATGCAATCATACCATATGCGGGATCAGATCGAAACACGGATATTCAGATATGAGCACAGACACGCAGCAGGCCATTCAGGCCGATATCGACGCCAATGACGTGGTCCTTTTCATGAAGGGCACATCTGCGATGCCGCAATGCGGGTTCTCCGCCAAGGTTGCAGGCATCCTGAACTATATGGGCGTGCCCTATAAAGACGTGAACGTGCTGGCGGATGAAGAGATGCGCAACGGCATCAAATCATTTTCTGACTGGCCCACCATCCCGCAGCTTTATGTCAAAGGCGAATTCGTCGGCGGCTGCGATATCGTGGTTGAGATGACCTTGTCCGGCGAATTGGACGAAATGCTGGACATCAAGGGCGTCGCTTTTGACAAGGACGCCGCGGCCAAAATCCGCGAGGCCAATCAGCCTGCCTGAGCGCTCGCGCGTTTGGCGATCTCTTCCAGCACGCTGGTCACCCGTTCCAACAAATCATGCGCCGCGCGGGCATCCTCCTGCGCGGTTTTTAATGCGCCATCATCGACGGACACCGCCTCGCCTTCAGCCAGTTGTGCTTCAAGCTTTTCGATGCGCTGATCGCGCAACCGCGCGCTTTGCTCGGCCTCGGTCAGTTTGTCAGCCAGCATAAGACCGGTCAGCAGCAACAGACGCGATTCCGGCAGACGGTTATCGGCCAGCTTCGATGCCTCTACATCCAGAATTTGCGCCGCGCGTTCCAGATGCGCCTCTTGTCCGGCATCGCACATGACATCAAAATTGCGACCGCCGACCTTTAACGTAACGCTGGGCATCAGTTTACTTCCTCGATCAGCGGCTCAAGCTGGCGCAACAGGGCATCCAGATCGGCCATATCCTGATCCCGCTTGGCTTGCAGCGCGTTAAGGTCTTTGCTCAGCTTCGCATTTTCTGCGCTCAGAGCCGCGGTTTTCGGGTCCTCAGCGCCACTGGCAGAGCTTTTCTTTGCTAATGCTGTCTGGATGGCCGCTAGTGCGGCCTCAAGTCTTTCCTCTAAAGCACTCAATTCGCTCATATCTGACCCTTTCAGCGCCAGAAAACCGTATCCACCGCAGAAGATCAACGCAAAACTGACACAGGCATGAATTGCACCGTTTCTTCGCCAAAAATCGCGGTCAGTGGCGCGTTTTGCCCGCCCAAGCGCCTTGACCCCTGCCTGTTGATGCGTATCAGTGCCGGTGACCTAGCCAGCGGGCCCGCCCCGCGCCGATTTCAAAGGATCCTGCCCCGTGAAAATTGATGAGCTTCGTACCCAGCACCCCGACCACTGGCAACGTGCCGCCGCCCTGCGCGTGCTGGCCATGGATGCCGTGCAGGCAGCAAAATCCGGCCACCCCGGAATGCCAATGGGGATGGCGGATGTGGCAACGGTTCTGTTTGAGAAGCACCTGAAATTCGACGCAAGCGCCCCGGATTGGCCGGATCGCGACCGGTTCGTGCTGTCCGCTGGACATGGCTCTATGCTGCTTTATGGGCTACTGCACCTTACCGGCTATCCGGAAATGACGCTGGATCAGTTAAAAAACTTCCGCCAGCTTGGCTCAATCACCGCAGGTCACCCGGAATATGGCCATGCCCCGGGGATCGAGACGACAACCGGCCCGCTGGGTCAGGGGCTGGCCACTGCGGTTGGCATGGCTATGGCTGAAACCTCCATGGCGGCACGTTTCGGCAAGCCGCTGGTCGATCACTATACCTATGTGATCGCCGGGGACGGCTGCCTGATGGAGGGCATCAGCCAGGAGGCGATTTCCTTTGCCGGGCGACAAAAGCTGAAAAAGCTGATCGTGCTGTGGGATAACAACAACATCACCATCGACGGCACTGTTGAGATTTCCGACGCCACAGATCAGATCAAGCGTTTCAAGGCCTCGGGCTGGAAAACCATCGACATTGACGGCCACGACCCAGAGGCAATTGATGCCGCATTGGCCGAGGCAAAAACCTCGACCCGGCCCACGCTGATTTCCTGCCGCACCCATATCGGCTATGGCGCACCGACCAAACAGGACAGCCCCAAGGCCCATGGTGCGCCGCTGGGGGATGAGGAAATCGCTGCCGTGCGCAAGGCTTATGGCTGGGAGCACGGCGCGTTTGACATCCCTGCCAAGCTGAAAACCGAATGGGAAAAGATCGGCAGCAAAGGCTCTGCAGACCGCGCGGACTGGATGGCACGGCTTTCGGAAGCCTCGGACCGCAAAAGCAAGGCCTTTGAACAAGCTATCTCAGGCGAGGTGCCAAACAAGCTGCGCACTGCCCTGCGCAGCTTCCGCAAGCAGATCGCGGAAGATGCCCCCAAGGTTGCCACACGCAAATCCTCGGAAATGGTGCTTGAGGTAGTGAACAAGGTCCTGCCCACGACGATTGGCGGTTCCGCTGATCTGACCGGGTCGAACAACACGCTGACCGATGGGCTGGGTGTGTTCGACACCGGTTCGCGCAAGGGTCGCTATGTATACTACGGCATCCGCGAACATGGCATGGCCGCTGCAATGAACGGCATGGCCCTGCATGGCGGTGTGTTGCCTTATGGTGGGACCTTCATGGTCTTTACCGACTACGCGCGACCGGCCATGCGTCTGTCTGCCCTGATGGGCGTGCGCGCCATCTATGTTATGACCCATGACAGCATTGGTCTGGGCGAAGATGGCCCGACCCACCAACCGGTGGAGCATCTGGCCGCGCTTCGCGCCATTCCGAACCTCCAGGTCTTCCGCCCCGCCGATACGGTGGAAACCGCCGAGGCCTGGGAACTGGCGATCCGTTCGCCTGACAGGCCAAGTGTTCTGGCCCTGACCCGTCAAGGATTGCCGACCTTGCGGACCGAATACAAGCCGCAGAACCTGTCGGAACGCGGTGCCTATATCCTGGCAGAGGCCGATGGAAAGCGTCAGGCGGTGCTGCTGGCCACCGGGTCCGAGGTGGAAATCGCCATGGCCGCGCGCGATCTGCTGCAAAAGCAAGGGATCGGCACGCGCGTTGTCTCTGTACCGTCGATGGAGTTGTTTGCAGAACAGCCCGAGGCCTACCGCATGCGCGTTCTGCCGCGTGGCCCGGTGCGGGTCGCGGTTGAAGCGGGCATCCGGCAAGGCTGGGATCGCTGGCTGCTGGGCGAGCGGGGACGCGATCACAAGGCCGGGTTTGTCGGTATGGACAGCTTTGGTGCCTCGGCCCCGATAAACGACCTGTACCAGCATTTTGGCATCACCGCCGAGGCCGTTGCCGCCAAGGTCAAAGAGCTGCTTTAACCGGTCATGCGCCTGATCACCGCCCTTGTCGTCGTGGCCCTGGTCGGTGGTCTGGCAGCGCTGGATTATTACTATTGGGACGCTCAGGCGGTAACGTTTCTGGGCAAGCAACTGGTTCGCATTACCGACTGGATACGGTTCTGGCGATAGGAGGGGCATATGGGGTTCAAAACGCTGGATGACATGGAACTGGATGGCAAGACCGTCCTGACCCGGGTCGATATCAATGTGCCGATCAAGGAGGGTGAGGTTACCGATACCACCCGGATCGACCGGATCGTGCCCACCGTGCGCTCTATCCTGGCGGCGGGCGGCAAGCCGGTGCTGCTGGCGCATTTCGGACGCCCCAAGGGCAAGGTGGTGCCGGATATGAGCCTTGAGGTCACCCGCTCTGCCTTGGCGCATGCGCTGGCGGCGGAGGTAGTTTTTGCCGATGATTGTATCGGCGAGGTGGCCGAGGCCGCGATTGAGGCCGCCACGTCGGGTCAGGTCGTTCTGCTGGAAAACACCCGTTTTCATCCCGGAGAGGAAGCCAACGATCCGGGCTTTGTCAAGGCTCTGGCGGCGCTTGGCGATATCTATTGCAATGACGCCTTTTCCGCCGCGCATCGCGCCCATGCCTCGACCGAAGGCATCGCCCATCTGTTGCCGTCCTGTGCCGGACGCCTGATGCAGGCGGAGTTGGAGGCCCTGCAAAAAGCACTGGCCAACCCGGAGCGCCCGGTGATCGCAGTGGTCGGCGGGGCCAAGGTTTCGACCAAGCTGGACCTTCTGGGCAATCTGATCGACCGGGTTGACCGCATCGTGATCGGTGGCGGCATGGCCAATACGTTTCTGGCCGCGGATGGCGTCGAAATCGGCACATCCCTTTGCGAGCATGACCTGCTGGACACGGCCCGTCAGATCGCCGCGGATGCGAAAGCCGCGCATTGCGAATTGATCCTGCCCGTGGATGTCGTTGTGGCCGATAAGTTTGAGGCCGGTGCACCCTCGGAAATCGTCGCGACCGATGCCTGCCCGGCAGATAAGATAATCCTCGATGCCGGGCCAAAATCGGTTGAGCGGATTGTCGCGGCCTTTGAAGCATCGCGCACCCTGGTCTGGAATGGTCCCCTCGGGGCGTTTGAGATCAAACCCTTCGATGCGGCGACGAATGCTGCAGCCCTGGCAGCGGCCGCCCTGACCCGTGATGGCAAATTGCTAAGCGTGGCGGGCGGTGGGGACACGGTTGCGGCTCTTAACGGTTCGGGCGCGGCCGAAGACTTTTCCTATATCTCGACCGCTGGCGGTGCGTTTCTGGAATGGCTGGAGGGCAAGACCCTGCCCGGTGTCGCTGCACTACAGACCTGAAACCTCTTGCTCGAACGCCCCTGTCCTTTACATAGCATAGAAAGGGGCTGAAACGGAGGATTCGACCATGGCAACCGGCGGATGGGTTCTGATTACAGGGGCATCAAGCGGCATTGGGGCGGCCATGGCCGAACTGGTCGTCGAACGGGGCCGCAAGGTCATCCTGACCGCCCGCTCCACCGACAAGCTGGAGGCATTGGCCGAAAGCCTGCGCGCAAAAGGCGGCACGGTCGAAGTGATACCGGCCGACCTGTCGAAACCGGCGGATGTCGACCGACTGTGGTCCAAGGCCAGCCAGGACCGCAAGATCAACTTCCTGATCAACAATGCCGGTCTGGGCAGCTACGCCCCGCTTGCCCAATCCGACTGGGACCGCGAACGGCTGTCGATTGAGGTCAACGTCATCGCCCTGACCCGTCTGTGTCAGTTGGGCGTCCAGCACATGGCCGACCAGGAGGGTGGGCGTATCCTGAATGTCGCCTCTGTCGCGGCCACCCTGACCTGCCCGGATATGGCGGTTTACGGTGCGACCAAGGCTTACGTCCTGCATTTCTCTAACGCGCTGCGGGCCGAAGTGGCGGATCAGAACATCACTGTCACCACCCTTTGCCCCGGCCCCACATCTACGGAGTTTTTCCAGGGCGCGCAAATGACCGACCTGCAGATGGTCAAAAAAGGCAAACATGCCACGCCCCGCAAAGTCGCAGAACGCGGCTATTTCGCGGCCATGCGCGGTCGCCCCGTCGTCGTGGAGGGCACGCTGAACTCAATCGCTTATGCCGCCTCAAGCGTTCTGCCAACGGGGTGGATGGCAAAGATTGCAAAAGGACAGATGGGCACACAGTAGGTCGAAAAGCCAAGAAATGTGCCTGAAGATCGGACAAGATACAGGCTGATTGTCGGTTTTCTAACACGAACCGGCATCGCGCCGAGTTGACCATACGCCACCGCTTCGCTATCGCAAGGCCACCTTTTTCAACAGGACAGGTGGCTTAATGAAATCCTCTCAGATCGTCAAAAAGATCCTTGCCAATTACGAAGGCGAGACGCCCGGCGTCAAAGCCAATCTTAACCGCATCCTAATGACCGGCAAGCTGGGCGGCACCGGCAAGATGATCATCCTGCCCGTCGATCAGGGGTTCGAACACGGCCCCGCCCGCAGCTTTGCCCCGAACCCGCCCGCCTATGATCCGCATTACCATTACAAGCTGGCGATTGACGCGGGGCTGAATGCCTATGCCGCCCCATTGGGCATGATTGAAGCAGGGGCGGATACCTTTGCCGGACAGGTGCCGACGATCCTGAAGGTAAACTCTGCAAACTCGCTGATCCCGAAAGAGGCCCCCAAAACGCAAGCAATCACTGCCAGCGTCGATGACGCCCTGCGGCTGGGCTGTGCGGCGATTGGCTTCACGGTTTATCCCGGGTCGTCCATGGCGCTTGATATGTTCTCGGACATTGCCGAGATGCGACGCGAAGCGGCTGCCAAAGGCATCGCGACGGTGATCTGGTCCTATCCGCGCGGCGAAGCGCTGGACAAGGATGGCGAGACAGCCGCCGATATCTCGGCCTATGCAGCACAGATCGCGGCCCTCTTGGGCGCGCATATCATCAAGGTCAAACTGTCCACCGATCACCTGTCCCTGGCTGAGGCGAAAAAGGTCTATCAGGACGAAAAGATCGACATTTCCAGCCAGGCCGCCCGCGTTGCTGACGTCATGCGCTCTGCCTTTGAAGGGCGCCGGATCGTTGTTTTCTCTGGCGGGTCCAAGAAGGGCACGAATTCCGTCTATGACGACGCCCGCGCCATCCGCGACGGCGGCGGCAACGGCTCCATCATCGGGCGCAACACGTTCCAGCGGGAACGCGGCGAAGCGCTGGAAATGCTGGGCAAGCTGATCGACATCTATAAGGGCCGCGAATGAGCGACCAACTGCCCCTTGGCGCACCCGTGCCAAACTGGGCCGGCGCAACGCCGGCCCAACCGGCCCCGATGCAGGGCCGCACCTGCCGCCTTGTGCCGTTGGAAGCCGCCCATGCTGAGGATCTGTTCAACGCTTTCACGCTGGATACCGAGGGGCGCAACTGGACCTATCTGCCTTATGGGCCGTTCGATGAGCTTAGCGCATTCAGCGATTGGCTGGCCGGACTAACGGGCAGCACTGATCCGCTGTTCTTCGCTATCCTCGACCCGGGCGGCCGCGCCATCGGCATGGCCAGCTATCTGCGCATCGCGCCAGAGCCCGGCACGATCGAGATCGGTCATATTCACCTGTCCCCCGCCCTGCAACGCCACACGGCGGCTACTGAGGCGTTGGCCCTGATGATGATGCGGGCTATGGATGATTGGGGCTATCGGCGTCTGGAATGGAAATGCAATGCGCTGAACAAACCGTCCTGTAACGCTGCGGAGCTGTTGGGCTTTACCTATGAGGGCACATTCCGCAATGCGGGTGTGGTCAAGGGGCGCAACCGGGACACCGCCTGGTATTCGATCACCGATGCCGAATGGCCTGCTATTTCCCGCGCCTTGAAAACATGGCTGTCGCCAGAGAATTTCGATGCCAATGGCAGACAAAAAACGCGCCTGAACGACGTGATACAGGGCTGACGCTTTGTCGCTGGCGCTGAAACTGCGCATGATCCCCAAGATCATCGCTGCACGACGTCGAAATCGCTGGCCACGCGGCCAAATCGAAACCTATCAGAAGCAGGCGCTCCGCCGGTTGGTCACCTATGCCAGCGCCCGGTCCGAGTATTACAAGGGCCTGCAAGATGCTCCGTTGGCAGAGCTGCCGGTTCTGACCCGCGAAACGCTCAGCACCAACTGGGACAAGATCGTCACGGATCGCCGCCTTACCCGTGACGGCGTGTTTGCGTTTCTGTCAGACGCCCCGCCGCCGCAAGCCCGGTTGCTTGGGCGATATCGGGCAATGGCCACCTCTGGCTCCACCGGCGCGCGGATGCCCTTTGTCTACAGCGAGGCCGAATGGGCGCATGTGATGGCGAGCGTCGCGCGGCTGGCTCATTGGCGCGGCGGGCTGAGGGCAACCGGCAAAAGGCTGGTCTCTGTCGTCAACTCTGCCGAAGGCTCCAACGCGGGGGCGCCAATGTCCTGGGCCTTTGCTCATAGCCTAAAAGACCTGGGCCATAGCATCGCTGTGATCGACCAGTCCCGCCCCCTGCCCGACATCATCGCAGAGCTGAACAGGCTGCAACCGGACGCGCTGTCCAGCTTCCCCTCCACCCTGATCCTGCTGGCCGAGGCGCAGGTGCGCGGCGAGCTGGCACTGTCCTTACAGAGCATAAACTCATCGGCCGAGGTCCTGTCGACAGAAACCGCCCTTCTGGTCGAACGCGCCTTTGGCTGCCGACCGCATAACGGTTACGCAATGACCGAATGCGGCGTGCTGGCCGCAACCTGTGCGCGGCGCAGCGGACTGCATCTGGCCGATGACATGACATTGGTCGAATGCGTCGATGAAACTGGGCAGCCTGTGCGCCCCGGCGCGGAAGGTGCCCGGGTCCTGATCACCGTCCTGTGGTCCCGGACCCTGCCTTTGATCCGGTATGAGGTCACCGATCGGCTGCGGATGGCCGACGCGCCTTGCGGCTGTGCCCTGCCCTTTCCACTGATCGAGGATGTGAGTGGTCGCAGCGCGGATCTGATCCGCCTTCCGGGTGTGGCAGGCGATGTGCCGGTGCTGGCCTGGCAAGTACAGCGCGCGCTTTACGGGCGCGGCGTGCTGACCTGGCAACTGGGATGGTCGCGCGAGGTGCTGCACCTGACCATTGTGCCGGATCAGGGCGCAGAGGTTAACAGCATCCGCTCTGCGCTACGCGATGAACTGACCAAAATAGGTGTCAGTCCGGCAGTTGATGTCCGCGTCGAGACCGCGCCAGAAATCAGCACCGAAATCAGCGGCAAACTACGTCGTTTCATCCCGCTGGAGTCCTGAAGGCAACATTTATTGCAAAAATCGCAAATTAGGGGATTCACAGCGCGAATCACCTCTGTCATACTGCCTCAAAACCGCCGACAGAGCGGAAAGAGGCAGGTAAATGTACGCAGACCAAACCCCACGTTCGGGCCTTTTCGGGGCCGCTTTCGCAATCTTCGTTATCGCGATGATATGCTATTTCACCTATGCGGCCATTCAGGGGAACTATGGGCTGTTCCGCCTGATTCAGGTCGAAGCGCAGGAAGAAATGCTTGAGCAGGACCTGGCCGTACTACGCGCCGAACGGGCCGTGATTGCGAACAAGGCGCGGCGACTGTCGACGGATTATCTGGACCTCGACCTTCTGGACGAACAGGCCCGCAAGGTTCTGGGTCTGGCACGCGGCGACGAGATCATCATTCGCTGATCTGCCCAAACAGCGCCTGAACACAGGCTGCATGTAAGTCAGCGCTTTCAAATATCACTAAATTCAATTCCGGCGTGCCATTCTGAAAATCATAGTGTATACTATAAGTTAAGTATTAAACTATCTCTGCCGAGGAGGACAGAATGGCCACCAGCACAAGGCGCAAAGCCGCCTCGAAAAAGAATCTTTCCGCCGAAGAACTGCTGCGCTTCTACCGTCAGATGCTCCAAATTCGCCGGTTCGAGGAAAAGGCCGGCCAGCTTTATGGCATGGGTCTAATCGGCGGGTTCTGCCACCTTTATATTGGGCAAGAGGCCGTCGTCGTCGGGCTGGAGGCCAGCGTCAAAGAGGGTGATCAGCGCATCACCACGTATCGCGACCACGGCCATATGCTGGCCTGCGGCATGGACCCCAAAGGCGTGATGGCCGAACTGACCGGCCGCGAGGGGGGGTATTCTCGCGGTAAGGGTGGCTCGATGCACATGTTCTCGAAGGAGAAAGAGTTCTATGGCGGCCACGGCATCGTCGGGGCCAATGTGCCGCTTGGCGCAGGGATTGCCTTTGCCAATAAGTACCGCGGCAATGACAATGTCTGCTTTACCTATTTCGGCGATGGCGCAGCCAACCAGGGCCAGGTGTATGAGACGTATAACATGGCCGAGCTGTGGGATTTGCCCGTTGTTTTCGTGATCGAAAACAACCAATACGCCATGGGCACCTCGACCAAGCGCGCCACCAAGTCCAAGACGCTTTATGAACGCGGCATCGCCTATGGCATTCCCGGCGAACAGGTTGACGGCATGGATGTACTGGCGGTGAAAGCGGCTGGCGAAAAGGCAGTGAAACACTGCCGGGCTGGCAAAGGCCCCTACATCCTGGAGGTGATGACCTACCGCTATCGCGGCCACTCCATGTCCGATCCGGCCAAATATCGGACCCGCGAAGAAGTCCAGAAAATGCGGGACGAGCGCGACCCAATCAACCACGTGCGCGACCTGCTGCTTGTCGGCAAACATGCCACGGAAGATGACCTCAAGCAGATCGACAAAGAGATCAAGGCACAGGTCAACGACGCCGCCCAGTTCGCACAGGAAAGCCCGGAACCGGCCCCTGCAGAACTTTGGACAGATATTTATATGGACACAGCCTCGCAGGAGAAAAGCGCATGAAAACACTCTTCGCACACGCCGCAGTTCTTTGCGTTGTTGCCTCTGGCCTCAACGCACAAACCGTCGATGAAACGCTTGTTACGTTGAAAGAGGCGTTTGACTGGCAGGGCGAAAGCAGCAGCAACCTTGACGGCTTGACCAGCATAACGCTGGTGCCTAACGGATGTACTTTTACCTTTGATGCAATGGGCGAGATCGACGGCGTGTTGCTGAAAGGACAAATGACGGTCCCCTTCAAGGATATCGATCTGCAAACGCTAGAGTATGCTGAACCCTCGAACGGCCTTATCTTCCGGTTCAAAACGAAGGAAGATAGAAAAACCATCCTTACAGTTGCTCAGGCCTCCGGCTCAGGACCGCTTTTGGATCAAATCCGTGCATCGGCAAAAGATGAGCCTGAGAATATTAGCTGCGACGAAGAAAAATGCGAATTGAACAAAACGACCTATTACACTTCATCCACCAGTCTTGGTGTGATTTCAGATGATCGACAACTTGTTGTTATCGAAGCAATCAAGACTCTCGAAGGTCTGTGTCAGGAATAAAGCTCATAAGGCCGGCCGCGTACACAAAGACGCAAAAGACAAAAACTCTGAACGAACATCTACGCGTAAGGAGATCCAGATATGCCACATTTCGAAATCCACGCCGTGGATGTAGAGCAGGCCAAGGCCTTTTACGCTGGCCTGTTCGGCTGGCAGTTCACACCGATGCAAGGTGCCGAAGATGCGCAATACCACCTGATCCAGGGCGATCAGATCGGTGGCTCTCAGCCCCTGACAGGTGGTCTGATGGCCCGCATGGGACCAGCGCCCCAGCCCGGGGCACCCGTCCGTGGTGGAACCATGACATTCGAGGTTTCCGATTGTGATGAACGCTACAACTGGGCGCTGTCCAATGGCGGCAGCGAAGCCCTCCCCCCGCAGGATTATCCAGGCATTGGCCGGTGTGCCTATGTGGAGGACGGACAAGGAAATATCGTCGGGATGATCACACCCGAACAGGAAGGTGCTTGATATGGCAACACAAATACTCATGCCCGCGCTGTCTCCTACTATGGAGGAAGGCACGCTTGCCAAATGGAACGTCAAAGAAGGGGATAACATCTCTTCCGGCGATGTGATTGCCGAGATCGAGACCGATAAGGCCACCATGGAATTCGAAGCCGTAGACGAAGGCATCATGGGCAAGATCCTGATCGCCGAGGGCAGCGAAGGTGTGAAGGTCAACACCCCGATCGCCGTGCTGGTTGAGGAAGGGGAGGAGGTCACCGACACGCCGGTTGCCAGCCCGCCAGCCAACACCGCTCAGGCTCCCGCTGAAAACGCGCCCGCGCCCGCCGCGGCGGCTGCAGCCTCGGTCGCCGCCGCCGCTACCCCAGATGACCCAGATTTGCCCGCTGGCACCACCTTCGTGACGAAAACCGTCCGCGAAGCTTTGAACGAAGCCATGGCCGAGGAAATGACCCGCGACGAAGATGTCTTCCTGATGGGCGAAGAGGTTGCCGAGTATCAGGGCGCATACAAGATTTCCCAGGGCCTCTTGGAGAAGTTCGGCGAGAAACGCGTCATTGACACCCCGATTACCGAACATGGTTTTGCCGGGATCGGGGTCGGGGCGGCCTATGCAGGCCTCAAACCGATTGTCGAGTTCATGACATTCAATTTCGCCATGCAGGCGATTGACCAGATCATCAACTCTGCCGCCAAGACGCTTTATATGTCCGGCGGGCAGATGAATTCCCCCATCGTGTTCCGGGGTCCCAACGGCGCGGCAGCACGGGTCGGCGCGCAGCATTCGCAGGATTATGCCGCATGGTATGCACAGGTCCCCGGCCTGAAGGTCATCCAGCCCTATTCCGCTGCGGATGCTAAGGGATTGTTAAAGGCAGCAATCCGCGACCCCAACCCGGTGATATTCCTGGAAAATGAGATCCTCTATGGCCGCAGTTTCGACGTGCCAGAGGTGGAGAATTACACCCTGCCCATCGGCAAGGCCAAGATCTGGCGCGAAGGCACCGATGTCACCCTTGTCAGCTTTGGCATCGGCATGACCTACACGCTGGAAGCGGCAGACGAACTGGCGGGCATGGGCATCAGTGCCGAGGTGATCGACCTGCGCTCCCTCCGCCCGATGGACACCGATACCGTGATCAAAAGTGTGCAGAAAACCAATCGCTGCGTCACGGTCGAAGAAGGCTGGCCTGTCTGTTCCATCGGCAACCATATCTCTGCCGTGCTGATGCAGGACGCCTTTGATTATCTGGATGCTCCGGTGATCAACTGCACCGGCAAGGATGTCCCCATGCCCTACGCAGCCAATCTCGAAAAACTGGCGCTGACCACCACTGCTGAAGTCATCGAGGCGGTCAAAGCCGTCACCTACCGGTAAGGAGCGCGCACTATGCCCATCAATATCCTGATGCCCGCCCTGTCGCCCACAATGGAAGAGGGCACACTGACCAAATGGACCGTCAAGGAAGGCGACAGCGTTGCCTCCGGTGACGTGATCGCCGAGATTGAAACCGACAAGGCAACGATGGAGTTCGAAGCCGTCGACAAAGGCGTGATCGGCAAGATCCTCGTCGCAGAAGGCACCGAAGGCGTGAAGGTCAACGACCTGATCGCCGTGCTGTTGGAAGATGGCGAAAACGCTGACGATATCAGCGACACCCCCATCCCGGCGGCCCCAGCCGCCGCAGATAACGAGGTGGCCCCCAGCGGGGGCGCCGAGGCGCCCGCCCCTGCCCCCCAAACACCGACGCCGACGCCATCTGCACCCACGGTCAATCCAGGCGACCGCGTCTTCGCATCCCCCCTGGCCCGGCGCATCGCCAAGGACAAGGGTATCGATCTCAGCACCATCAAAGGCTCAGGCCCCAAAGGCCGCATCGTCAAGGCAGATGTCGAGAACGCCCAGCCGGGTGCCGCCCCGGCCAGCAGCACCGCCACTCCGGCTACCGCACCGACAGGCCCCACAACAGAAACCGTCAGGAAGCTCTACGCAGACCGCACCCACGAGGAAGTTTCTCTTGACGGTATGCGCAAAACCATCGCGGCACGCCTGCAGGAAGCCAAACAAACCATCCCGCATTTCTACCTGCGGCGCGAATTTGCCCTGGACGACCTGCTCGCCTTCCGCGCCCAGCTCAACAAAGGGTTGGAAACACGCGGCGTCAAACTCTCAGTCAACGATTTCATCATCAAGGCCATGGCCATGGCACTGCAGGATGTCCCTGACTGCAACGTGGTCTGGGCGGGCGACCGACTGCTTAAGTTCAACGCCTCCGATGTCGCTGTTGCCGTCGCCATCGAAGGTGGCCTCTTCACGCCAGTGATCCGCGATGCAGACAGCAAAACCCTGTCAACCATCTCCGCCGAGATGAAAGACCTCGCCGCCCGCGCCCGCGACCGCAAACTTGCCCCACATGAATATCAGGGCGGTGCAACAGCAGTCTCCAACCTCGGCATGATGGGCATCGAGAATTTCGACGCCGTCATAAACCCGCCACACGCCTCGATCCTTGCCGTCGGCGCAGGTATCAAAAGACCACTCGTAAACGCTGACGGTGCTGTCGCTGTTGCCACGATGATGTCCGTCACCCTCTCTGTCGACCACCGGGCAATCGACGGTGCACTGGGCGCAGAGCTGCTGCAGGCCTTTGGTGCCTACATAACCAATCCAATGACGATGCTGGCCTGATAAAATGCGCCGCCTAGCGGCGGCAAGACAGTCAGTGGCCTTCGGCCCGAGCCTGCCGGCGGCCCCCTCCGGGGCGGCCCTGCCGGGGGCGGATATTTGAAGAACAGTGAAGATGGGGACGGCACCTCCCCTTCATTGTTCCCCAAATATCCCCGCCGGAGGCATGGCCTGAATGGGCCATTCAGCAGTTGATCCGGATCAATGCACATAAGATCAAAATGCCGCACACTCTCCCGAAACAAGAAGAGAGTTCCTCCGTGACAACATTACCGTCGGCGTCCAATTCTGAAGCCAAAAAGCCAACTGCAGTCACCAAAGCGGAGGCTGAGGTTGAGACTCAATCGCCGACGACAGAACACCAGCACATGTCCCTGTCTGAGCGCCGCCATGACCCCGAAGCAATCCGCGAAGTTTTTGAGACCGGCGAATATCCCTACAAAACCAAGATTGATGGTCGCAGTTATGAAACACACAAGGCCGAATTGCAGATAGAACTTCTGAAACTTCAGGATTGGGTCAAAGCACAGGGTAAGAAAGTTGTCATCATTTTTGAGGGCCGTGATGCCGCCGGCAAGGGTGGCACCATCAAGCGTTTCATGGAGCATCTCAATCCGCGTGGCGCCAAGGTTGTGGCCTTGGACAAGCCCAGCGAAAGAGAACGCTCGCAATGGTACTATCAGCGTTACATCCAGCATTTACCGGCTGCTGGTGAAATCGTTCTGTTTGACCGATCCTGGTACAATCGGTCCGGTGTCGAAAGGGTCATGGGGTTCTGCAACCCGCAGGAATATCTCGAGTTCATGCGCCAAACCCCGGACTTCGAACGTATGCTGGTCCGCTCTGGCATTCTGCTGTTTAAATATTGGTTCTCTGTAACTCAGGACGAGCAGCGCCGCCGGTTTGAATCGCGCAAGCTTCAGCCGCTGAAGAAATGGAAACTGTCACCGATTGACAAGCAATCGCTTGACAAGTGGGACGACTATACCGAGGCGAAGGAAGCCATGTTCTTTTACACAGACACCGCCGACGCTCCCTGGACGGTGGTGAAATCCAATGACAAGAAGCGCGCTCGCTTAGCTTGTATGCGCCACTTTCTCTGGTCGCTCCCATATCCGAACAAAGACACACATGTTGTCCGCCCGCCGGATCCACTGATCCTTGGCTCAAGTGCGGCCGTGATCGGCAATTCAGAGCGTATCCTGGGACGCCCACTGCATCCCGATATAGGGCTTAGAAAATAAAGCCACGCGCCGATAGGGATTCAACTCGCCATGCGACATTAGAAAGCAGTGCCGCGACCTTCTGCACCCCGGTCAAAACTACGCTTCTCTTTACCCTCGGTGCCGTTGCGTCGGAAATGCACTCAATTGGGGCGTAGTTTGACGACCTCGGGACGTGCGGCTCAGATCAATAGGAAACCGTATAACGAAAAAGCCCCGCCAGACGGCGGGGCTTTAGTACGATCAAGTAGACGAACTACTGCAGGGGCACACCATTGGCAGTGATGGAACCATCTGCGGTCATCTCCACACGGCTGGTGAAAACATCCGGCTCATCACCCGGCTTTGCGAACATGCCCATCATCATCTGCACGGGCATCGCCTGCTCGGGCTGCAAAAGATCAATGCCAATCAGTTTCTCGATCAGACCGTTGACCCCAACAATACGGAAATCAGCACCGCCAACAGGCATGGGGAACGGACCGTCATTATTAATCTCGGCCTCGCCGCTACCTGTGATCTCAGCACCGCCGATACGCAATGTCAGATCGTTCAGCTTCACATCGTCAAATCGGAATGGCATGCCACGCGCAGCCATCGCTGCATCGGGATCGGTGATATCGTACAGAGCATTTGACTTGCTGGTGATATCAATCCGCGCTGCGGCCGGATCGCGCGGAATTTCCTGTCCCGGATCAATCAGTGACCAGAGGCTTTCCGATACCGTAAGCCCATCAAGGTCCAGCCGTAGCGCGGTCAAACCCGGGGCGTCATATGGAACCAAGGGAAACGCCAATCTAAATCCATAGGTATCCGCAGCCATATCTACAGGTGGGATGGGCATGGCCGCAGAGCTTACGGTCGTGCTATAAGCTTTGAGAACACCGGAAAAGTCCATTCCGCCCTGTCCAAACGCCATGTCGAAAGAACCGGACTCGCTTTTCATCACGACAGAAAACGGAACCTCACCGGACCCGGTCAATGTCATCTCGACCCCTTCATCGGTGGCTTCGATAACTGTCAGTTTATCGTTTCCAAAGACCGCTGCAGCATCGCGGTTATCGACAATCGGGCCAGAACCATTCGATTTAATGTTACGTTCTGTCAGGGCCAGATCAAAGGTAGTTCCCTCGACAGTCATCTTACCGGAAATCGAGAAGTCACCGATATTGCTGGTATAGTTATAGGATTTCTGTGTTGGTAACAGCTCGTAGCGTGCGCCCACATTGCTACCCGACATGACCAAGTCGAAGGGCGGTATGTCCAGTTCAGGAATGTCAACGGTATCCAGACTAAAGCTGAAGCTCTCTACATCAGACTGAATAACCCGTTGCTCGGCCGTGCCACCGAAGCGCGTTCGACCATTCATCTTTATCACGCCGCCGACAGACCCCGATATATCGTCCCGCCCAACGACATCGAACAAGATCGAGATCGGCATTGTTTCTGGCATCACAAGTTCCAGATCAAAGTCCGGATCATCGATCGGCATGATCTTGTAGTCGCCCATCTTGACGCTGATCTCCACCTCAGGCTGACTGGCATCCAACGTCAGCCCCTTCAGGACCAGCGTGTCACCGTCCATCTCGGTGCTGTCCGCAACGAGCGACATGCCGCTCATTTCATAGAAATTCTGCAATTCCTGATAAAGTTCAGCCGGCGTAGTCTGTGCTGAACAAACGGATGCGGTGGTAATGCAGACGGTCAGGCTGGCCGCCCTCAGCGAAGCATACATGATTTTCAAGCCTCTTCTGGGATCAAAGACAGGCTGAATGTGGGATATAAGGGTCAGATTTTCAAGGCCAAAGCCAGGTTGTTTCTGCCCAGTCCTAACTGTTCAGAAGCTGGTCCATCGAAAGCGACGGCTCCGCACAACCAGCCTCTCCCACGATCTTGGCAGGCACCCCGGCGACGGTCTTGCAGGGGGGCACATGCTGTAGAACCACAGACCCTGCAGCGATGCGGCTGCAGTCACCGATCCGAATATTGCCGAGTATTTTAGCACCTGCACCAATCATAACGCCATCGCCGATCTTCGGGTGGCGGTCTTCCTCCTGCTTGCCGGTCCCGCCAAGGGTAACTGAATGCAACATGGATACGTTGTCGCCCACAACCGCGGTTTCTCCGATCACAATGGAATGGGCATGGTCGATCATGATACCGACACCGATCCGCGCGCCGGGATGAATGTCGATGCCAAAGCACTCTGAGCAACGCATCTGCAAAAAAGATGCCAAATCCCGACGTCCATGCTGCCAAAGATGATGCGCTATTCGATAAGCTTGTAGCGCCTGAAACCCTTTAAAAAAAAGCAGTGGCTGGATCAGCCGGTGGCAGGCCGGATCACGGTCGAGCGTGGCCAGCATGTCCGCTCGGGCAGCAGCCACCAGGCCATCTGAAGCGGTATACGCATCGTCGAGGATTTCACGCAAGATAAGCTGTGACATCTCTTCGGACTGAAGTTTTTGCGCAAGGCGGAAACTCAAAACACCGGCAAGATCAGAATGATAAAGCACGCCAGCATGCACCATAGACGCCATGAGCGGCTCATCAATGGAGATCTGTTCAGCTTCCGCCCGCAATTGCGACCATAGCGGATCAAGCTCTGCTAAATGCGATTCACCTTTTGCCAAAACGGCTCTCCGGTCTGATCCCGATGCTTAGGCGTCGAGATGGTTTGTTCCTTGACAATTTCAAGCAGATTAGCCGACCAGACAACTGCAATCGTACATTCTTCATATAAAATACCGCAAACTGATAGGAATCCATGGTGGGTTTCACCCACCCTACGGTGCGCATGTGGTAGGGTGGGTGAAACCCACCTATCGGGTTCTCAGCGTGGAACAATACGCCGAATAGCCTGAGACCCAGATCGCCGCGCCAACACCCGTGCGCGCAACAATCCGAAGATGGCGGTGGCTGCCAGACCGCCAACAATGCCTGTCAACAAGACCCAAAGATACATCATCAAACGGCGACCGGCGGGCGCAACATGGTGACATGGATTGCTAGCCGGATCTCACCCCCCGCAAAGTCTCCTGCCTCGCTTGTCAGTAAAAGGTCCGTCGCACCGTAGTAAGTCACAGGTGTCCCACTCACCCCCAGAACATAGCTGTTAACGCCCAAACCCAAACCAGAGCCATAGCGGTCCTCCGCCCCCAACACACCCAGCCGCCACCCCGTCAATGTGCCTGTGACAGCCTGCAAAACCCGCCCTGTCACACCAGTTACCTGAGCAAAAGGCGGTATCGCTCCGACAACCGTTGAACTTGCCCCGGCAGACAGCAGGTGATCAATCTCGACAACTCTTTGCTGCGTTGCCGCCCCGCCGGGTGATAGCGCAACCGTATCCCTTACCCAGCCCTGACCATCGAACATGGCTGTTACTCCAGCCGCCTCATCCCATAGCCGCCAGCCCAGCTTGGGTGAAATGAAGGCCCAGCCGCCATTGACCCAGATCGCAATTTCGCCTCCGTGCCCGGCCCAATCGCCTGAACCGCCGCCAGCCACGACATAAGCCGCACCATCCACCGCCCCACCCGGCGGCGTGGTTAACGCCGATGACACCACCCGCAACTGCGCCATAGCATCCAGTCGCGCCAGCGCTTCATTGACCGTCACATGCTTCTGCGCCTGTGCCGCCTGCATCAGTGGCAGGCCAAACTGATATGTCTCAACCATCAAATGTGATCCTCGTATAAGGCCCAGACCCAAACCGGTCCGAAACCTGCGCTGCTTCAATTTCAAATGTTGGCGGCACACCATCCGTCGCCTGCTCTGCCGCGGTGTAAGTCACCATGGGGCATCCGGGCTGAACACCCGGATCACGGTCGGTCCGCTGATAATCCTCAGCTCATAGCGCTCTGACGCCTCACCCAGGGGCACCTCCGCCTCGCGCCAGGCATCACCATCGATGCGGGTGCGCCTGATCCAGCCGATCTCAATATCGCCGTTCGGCTTGCGGACCGCCCGCAGATGCGCAGGCGCATAGGGCCGCAACCCGACCCCGTCAAACGCCTGCACCTGATGCAAAAAGGCTGCATCGTCATAAGACAGATGCGCAGGCCCCACCCGGTAGTGCCGCTCCAGCCCCCGGGCCGAAGACGGCAGGCTGATCTGTTGCGCCGCTCCATCCAGCAGCACAAAATCCGTGCCGACGGGCCAGACTGGCGGCATCACTGCGTCCGTTCCAGCCTGCCCGCGCAACAGCCCGGTCAATTCATATTCACCTTGCGCCACAAGCGTTGCAGCCTCGAACTGGATCACCTCCCAGTCACCTGCCCCCTGGCGCAAAGCCGCCGCATTCATACCGTTCAGCACATCAATCCTGGGGGCCGACTGAAGCTCCCCCGCATCAATTCTCACACGCAAGGTCGCCCGCGACCAAAGCGAAGGCATTGCCGCCGCCAACGAGGTCATCGTTTCCCCCATGATCGAAGGCCGCAAAACCTGCCCGTTCAACTGATAGTTCGCGTCCTGATTGGCGGCATAGACAGCCACAGGCCCGGGCCATGGGTCTGCGGCCACGGCTACATGCGGCGCATCCTCTAGCTCATTGCCGGTCAAAAGCGGCAGGTCCATGAATTCTGCATAGACCCCCGAGGCTGGCCGCACGACCGGCCTACGCACCAGATCAGGCAGACGCACCTTGGGTCGGTAAACCCCCGGCTCGATCCGCACAGCCTCAAAGGCTCGTGCCTCGGTTTCCTCAACCCGGTCGATACGAAACACCATGTCGCGCCCGCTCTGACGCAACTCAACGACATCCCCGACACCAATCGACTGATCCGAACGAGGCAAAGAGAAACTCATGCTGTCCCGCGCAACACTGGTCTCTGTCAGCCAGCGTTCCGCAACCGCCTGCCCCTCCTTCGGCCCCAGCGCAATCGGCAGATCCGAAATGGCCGTGTTCAATCGATCGCCGCCAGGGTATGCGGCCTCAGCCGCCACTGCCTGATAGTCCTGATCAGGGGCCACAAACTCAACACGCACCCGCTCCGGCACTTCGGCATCCGGCTCTCGGGTCAGAACGGCACTCTCTGTCTCACCGACCTCAACCGCCATCCAATCGCGGTCCAGCAGATATTCGGACCGGCCCGTACGCGTGCGGAATGTCAGCGCACCCTCACGCTCAAAACTATCGAAGCCATAGGCCAGCATCAGCGCCTGCAAACTCTGCCGCGCGGTCTCCGTATCCCCAATGGCAAAGCCCTTCAGCGCGCCATCCAGACCGCTTACATCCAACCACTCAGCACCAGATTCTTGTGCGACCTCTGTCACCACATCCGCCAATGGCACCAAATGCGTCCGGCCCGAGATCCAGTGACCCCGCCCATAATTCACCCCATCGGCCCAGGTTTCCAGCCGCTGCGGAAAATCTGGCCAGGGCCGACTGTCCCAGGCCCAGACATGCGCCTTTGTCATGTCGATCATCGACGCGTCATAAAGGAACGAGACCGGATTGTTCTCCGGATCAGCCCAATACTCCGTTACCGCCTGAAGATAGCGCGACTGAATGAAATCATCCTGCCCACCGGTTGAATAATACGGCACCGCATTTTCCGAACTTTGCGGATCCGCAAACACATTCGGCTGATTGGTCCCCTTGTCCACAGCCGGGCAACCAAATTCCGTAAACCAGATCGGCTTGCCCTCCGGCACCCAGGGTGTGGTGTCGGCGTTTCGGACACCACCGACCCGGTTCCAATGCGGGCGGGCCCACCAGTTTCGGATATCCTTGTAGCGGAAAACCCAAGGGTCATCATAAGCGCCATCCTCTATCGGCAAACGAAGCTGGGCATCGCGGGCCGCCTGATTGGCGTAATACCAGTCATAGCCCTCGCCCCCCTCAATGTTTGATTTGAGGTAATCAATGTTATAGATCGACCCGGCCCCGGTATCCGCATGATCATCACCTTCGCGCCAGTCAGACAGCGGCACGTAATTATCGATCCCGACAAAATCGATCTCCGGGTGCGCCCAAAGCGGATCAAGGTGATACAGCACATCGCCCGAACCGTCGCTTGGGTGATAGCCGAAATACTCAGACCAATCCGCCGCATAGCCGATCTTCGTCTCAGGCCCCAGAATGGCCCGCACATCATCGGCCAGTGCGATCAGCTGATCCACTGCCGGGAAGTCCTCGGGCCCGCTGCGAACCTGCGTCAGCCCGCGCATCTCGCTGCCGATACAGAACGCTTCCACGCCACCAGCCAATGCACAAAGATGCGCATAATGCAGAATAAAGTGTCGATACGACCATTCCGCTGGCCCCGAATACCCCACGGTATCCCCGGCCCCTGCAAAATCACCAACCGCAGCCGCACCAAAAAACGCACCAACCTCAGCCACCGCAGCCGTGGTCTTATCCGCACTGCCCGGCATCCCCGGCGCAAGCCCCGTCGTGATCCGCCCGCGCCATGGCACAGGCGGCTGTTCCGCCGCGCCGGTATAGGGATCGACCAACCCATTCCCGGCCCGGATATCCATCAGAATAAACGGATAAAACATGACATGTTTGCCCGCCGCTTGCAGCGCCTGAATGGCCTGGATCACCGACTGATCCGTCGGCGTCCCGCCAAAGCCTGGACGCCCATCGACATAAGACACAACATCCGCCGTTCCACGCGTTTGCCCGGAAACCCGCCAGGGCATATCCGCATCAGTCTGCTCCTGCTCGACCTTCGGCCTGATCTGACAAAACGGCGCGCGCAGATCATCACCGAACCAAGTAGCCACAAGCGAAACCGCCTCGGCTTGCGGCAAGTCGGTTTGCAACTGACCAAGAGAGGCAACCAGATCCGGCACCTCCCGATCATTATTCACATTCGCCAGATGCGAGACGCCCTTGCCCCGAACGAACTTCACCGGCTCTGTCGCCAGCGCGTACTCCCCCGTCCCCGGCACCAAAGCGACCCCGGCAATATTCGCCGTCGGGTCATCCACGGCAATGCCCGTGCCAGCCCCCGCCTTACGCATCACCTCAAAGCTCATCTGCGGGATCCGATTGCCAAAGGCGGCCAAGTCCAGATCCTCGAACACCACATAGGCCGTGTCACGATAGGCTGGCGCATCACCACCTGGAACCAGGGCCGCAATCAGCGGATCAGGCAACTGATCTTCCGTGCCACGATAAACCCGGTACTGCACGCCCTTCAGGCTCATCAGTTTGCCATCCGCCCAGATGCGGTTAACCCGCGCAATCTCGCCCTCGCACAAGGCCACGGCAAAGCTGATCGAGTAGCTATACGTGTTGGTCCTGGGCGTCGGCGGCGCACCTTTGCCGCCCCCGCTGGTCGAGACGCTTTCCAGAAACCGACTGGACCAGATAACCTGACCCGACAGCCGCATCTGCCCGTACAAGCGCGGAATAGGGGTGCCCTCGCGCGATCCCATCACTCGGAAGCGATCGACCCGGCCAACCTCCACCGGGGCAGCCCCGCTGCCCATCAGCTTGCGGTCCAGAACCCGGCCCAGCGTGGCACCGACTGCCTTGCCAATCACGGCACTGGACACCCCCAGCACCGCCCCACCGATTGAGGATCCGACAGCCGCGCCCGCCGCTGCCAGTACAACTGTTGCCATCAGGAACTCCTGTCAGGAAATCTGAAAACACCGGCAATCCGGCGCGCCCAAGCCTCAGTCAGCGGCGACTCGACAACGCCGTGCCGGGAATAGGCATGAATGAATGTGAAATGCCCCTGGGGCGCGCGGGCCAGAATGCCCAGATGCTTGCCAACACTGCCATCGCGCATACGAAAGACCAGCGCATCGCCAGGCTGTATGGCCGCTGGCTCGACAGGCTCCATATGGCGCGCCGCCGCTTCCAAAAGCCTTTCCTGGCCGTCCGTCTCAGACCAATCCGGCGAATAGGCCGGCACCGTCTCAGGCCCTCTGCCATAAAGCTCCCGCCAGATTGCCCGCAAAAGCCCCAGACAATCCGTACCCGCAGGCGACGACGCCTGATGCACATAGGCCGTGCCGATCCAGCGACGCGCTACCTCAACGATCTCAGAACTCATCGAAATGATCCAGAAACCCGACCGAGGACCCGTCATGCACCTCGCCCCGGCGCGGATAGGCCGTCACCCAATCCTCACCCGGCATATGCGGAAAGCCCCGAAAGTTCAGAAAATTATCAAACTTCGTCTTGCAAGCCGCCGCACTCTTGTCGCACCCGGCAACCAAACGAAGCTCATCACCAGCGGCAACATCAAACGGCGCTTCCTGCCACAGCTCAATCCGCCGAACCCCATTCAGCGTCACGTCCTGCTTCACCAGGCCAATCAACCCGGCATTCGCCCCACTCTGCCAAGCAACACTCCCATTGGTGAACCACCCCTCTGCATACCCGCTCAGATCACCCGGCACGAACAGCCCGTTGTCGCGCACCTCTGCAACAGTGCTAAGCGTCAAGAACGCCGGACCGGACAAATCCACCCCGCATTTCCCATCGCCAAGCTCCCGATCACAGGTCTTCACATAGGCACGCCCCAATGGTCGGTTCAGCTTTTCCGCCAAACCCCGCAACTCCACCTCGAACGTCGCATTCGACTGCCGGATTTCCCCCAGATAGCCGCGAAACAGCAGCACCCGGTTCTCCGGCACTTCCCAATGCACCAGCCATTGCTCCACCGTTGCGCCATCAAAGCGCCCGGCCAGAATGTCATCATCGCGCAACGTGTCCGAGGTCAGCGCCCCTACCGCCTGCGCATTGTCAACGCTGAGGCCCGTCGAGCTTTCAATCGCACTCGCCGTCATGCCGGTGCGCGCCAGAAACTCCGTTCCATCAAACTGCAAGCCCTGGTCGTGATCGGTAAACCCGAACACGACCCCATCCTCGCGCGTCAACCGCCAGCAGCGGCACAACCGCGTCGCCCCGGTATCAAGAACCGCCTGAAAGTCCTCTGAGATCATACCCGGATCTCCACCACCGGAACCGACGGAGCCTCGCCGACCGAGAACCCCGCGACCGATGTTTCAATCCGGTCCGTCTCAAACCGCACCGGCACATCAAACTCAAACCCGGCCTCTACCTGCGCATCCTGCGGCGGCGGTGAAACAAAGCTGATCAGCCCCGTCGCATGGTCAATCGTGTATTCCGCACCCTCGGTTTTGATATCGCCGGAAATCGCCACCCGCACTGTGCCATCCACCGGCTTGGTAACGGGCCGCTGATAGGTATACTCACCTGACCGGTAAGTCTTGGACAACTGAAACTCCGTTGTCTCCCCATCGCCAATAGCCAAGACCTGATCCGTTTCATGCACCTCGTCCGAAGGCACGCAGGATTTGAAATCCGTCCAGTCCTTCCAGCGGAACCCGAACAGCTGCCCATTGCGCGCCTCAAAAAACGCAATCAGCACCTCCAGATCGTCTAACGACCGCATCCCCAACCCGGCATCAAACCGCCGCCGCGAATGCGCCCAGGGGGAGTTGCGTTCCTCATGCCCGTTGGACAGGGTGACAATCTCTGTCCGTCGCTCCGGTCCACCGACCGAGCCGAAGGACAGGTTCGTCGGGAACTGTACTTCATGAAAATTCATCTGCTTCCTCCGCCCGCCTGATCAAAGATTACGATTACCGCGGCTCAGCGCCCGGCTGACCTGTGCCGCGATCTGGCTGCGCGACCGGCTGAACCCGGCCACATCCGGCGTCGTGATGTTCATCGTCACATTCACCGCGCGTCCGCCGCCCTGCGCCTGCACACCCAAGCGGCCATCGGCCCCGCGTGTCAGCGGCATAATCGCCTCTGGCCCCGCCTCGCCCATCAGCCCCATGCCACCACGCATAGGAAAGCTCGTAGGGCTGTTCACGATCCCGCCATTGGCAAACGGCGTAACCTTGCCCTGACTAAAGGCAGCCCCCTTCCCAAAGACACCACTGAACAGCCCGCCGATCCCTTCGGTCAGCAGCCCGCCCAGCGCATTGGTCACCGGGCGAATGGCCGAATTGAACACGCTGCCGGCAATGCTGCGCCCCACCTGGCCCAGCACATCCGACAGCCGCGCGCCATCAAAGATCAGGTCATCAAACGCGCCCTTTAAGCTCGACCCCAGCGACCGCGACAGCCCCGACGCATCGCGCGAAGCGGACCGCATCGCACCCGCAGCTTCCGTCATCTCGGTCGTAAAAACTGCCGTCATCGTCTGCGCGCCCTGCACGCTGCTTTCCAGCTCTGCCAGACGTTGGTCCAGAACCTCGAAATCGGTTTCGATATCAGCCATCTCAGCCGTCTCCCTTCGGCGCATCGGGAAAACGCGCCATCAAATCATCCAATCCGGATCGGCTCAGGCTGGCCGACCTCTGCTGCCCGCCACCGGCCAGAAACACCAGTTCCGCAGGCGTCAGGTCCCAGAAATCAACGGGTCGCAACCGCAACTCCACCAGCCCCAGCCGCATCAGTTCAGGCCAGGCCACCTTGCTCACGTTGCATCCGCCTCCGGCACGGCAAAGGTCACTTTCAGCAACTGCGCCGCCGCGCGCGCCGCCTCCAGCGGCCCGCCTGCAATCTCGCCATCCAGCACATCCAGCTTTTCAACGCCCAGCCCAGCCGCAATCAGCGCCACAAGATCCCGCGTCGAAAAACTGCCCGCCTCAAACCGCTCGACCAGACCAACCAACGACCCGCTCTCCAGCTCATCTTCCAGTGCCGCCAAAGCCCCAAGGCTCAGCCGCATGACACGGCGCTCCCCGTTAAAGGTCAGCGCCACTTCGCCGCGATACGGGTTCGCCATCAGGCCGCCGCCGAAAAGACCAGCGCCCCGGCTGAGGCCAGCGACATCTCATAGGTCGCCTCCCCATCATGCGCGCCCGCATACTCGACCGAGGTGATCTGGAACGGCCCTTCCACAATCCCGAAATCCGGGATCACGACCTGAAATTCCGGGATATCCCCGTCAAAAAAGATCTGCCGCACACGCTCATCCGTGTCCTGATCGCGAAACACGCCGGAACCCGACATCGCCGCCGATTTCACACCGGTCCCGGCCAGCAACTCCCGCCACCCCCGGCACTTTGCATATTGGTGATATCCACCGTCTCAGCGTTAAAGGTGATCCGCGTTGCCCGCAGTCCGGCCACGGTGTCGAACGCACCCGTGCCATCCATGTCGATCTTGATCAGAAGGTCTTTGCCTTTCTGGGCTACCATCATCGTCATCCTTGTTCAGATTGGAAATTCAGGCTCACACCGTGTCTTCAAGCACCGCGCGAAACCGCAACGCGACCCGCCGGGGCGCTGACGCCTTACCGCGATCCGCCTTAGCAAACAGGAAACGCAAATTGATTAACGCCCCGCGGCTTAGGCTCAGCGGTGCATCAATCAACGCCTCACACACGGCACCCGCCGCCTCTTTCGCTCGGGAAAACCCGGCAGCCGTAGAATGCACCGTCACCGTAAAATCATGTTCCGCCCCGGTTGAGGTCTGGGTCGATGCATCGCGCACCTTTTCCTCACCAATGGTGACATGCACCTCCGGCACGTCCGCCATCGGCAGAGCCAAAGGCGCGTCATGGACCTCGCCCCCCACAAGGGCCGTCAAAGCGGCGTCATTGGTCAGCTGTTCATAAACCGCCGCCTGCAACGCCTGAGACATCGCATAAGTCATGTCGCAATCGCCTCCTCACAATCACAGATCAGAAAGCGGCCCATATCGTCGCCTTCGGTCACCGATTGGATGTTGTAGATCCGCGCACCATCGCGGAACCTCTGGTCTGCGCGCGGACGGGCCGGTGCATCTTGCGGTGCACCACGCACAGTAATGCGGAGCCGCAGTATGGTCGCATCGCGACCCTCCACCACAGTCTCACGTCCCGTCCGCGCAGCGACATTCGCCCAGATCGACCCAACCGGGGCCCAGGTCACGTCAAATCCACCTGCCCCATCCGGAACATTCTGCCGTTCTTCCAGCACCAGCCGCCGGGTCAGCCGCATGCAACTCATAGGCTATCCCCCACCAGCCGCGTGGTGCGATAGCGTTCAAGGATCATGGTCACGCCAATTGGCAACGCCCGGGCCTCAGCCCCGCATTCCCCGCGATTGCCATAAAGATAAGAGGCCAGCAGAACCACCGCCTGCGCCAGATCATGCGGTACATCCGTCCAGTTCGGCCCATACCCGGCCACAAACGCGATACGCGCCGACCCATTACCCGGAATGACCGGCAAACAGGGCGAGGTCAGTTCAGGCCGAAACCCGTCCTTACGGAGCGCATAACGCGCCGGATCAATGACCGTCTCCACGCCACCCAGATCAACCAGCGCCACCTGCGTGATCGCGGTGACCGGCACAACCGGCAACCCCTGCCGCATATCCGAATGCCATCGCGTGATTTCCCAGACATAATTCTTGTCCAAAAGCACCTTGCCGGTCCGCGCTTCGACCATCGAAATCGCGGTGGCCAGATACCCTTCCAAAAGCGCATCCTGCGATCCGTCATCGCTCAGCCCGGACAGGCGCAGATGATCTTTCAGATGCCCAAGCGGATAGGACGCCGCAGCGGGCGTCGTCAGTTCTGTCAAATTCATGAAACTCTCCAAAAGGACGGCATCGCCTATTGCGCGATGCGAATAACGCCGCAGCGTTCCAGCTCACGCCCGAATGTGGTCCGCACCCGCGCGGCCACCATATAGACCTTGCCCGGCACACCGCCGGCAACCACCGCATGCGAAGCCGTCCGCTCCACATGCTGGGAAATAACCCGCAGGTCATCCGCAGCCTCGACCGGCAAAACCCGCCAGCCCAGATCAGCGTCCACGAATTCTCCTGCGTCCAGATACCCGTTGTCCCAGCTCAGGACCCAGTCCAGTTCCGACGATGCCGTCTTCAGAACATATCCGCCCATGCGGTGCGCACTCCTGTTTGATCAGACTTCGCCCCCATAAGGGGCGCATGATGACGCACCCCCAAAAGCACCGCTCAAGCGGAGGGAGGAGCAGTAAACTGGACGATGCCCAGGGGATGCGCCGACCGCCCCGGAAAACCCCGGGGCAGCCATCAGCCAAGCCTTAGCTCAGGCCGAATTTCAGCAGCTTGATCGCAGCAAAGTCGCTGACATCGCCGCCAATCCGCTTGGTGGCATAGAACAGCACATGCGGCTTGGCGCTGAACGGATCGCGCAGAATGCGCATATCCGGACGCTCGGCCACGGTGTAGCCCGCACCGAAATCGCCAAAGGCGATGGAGCTCGCATCGGACGCAATATCCGGCATATCTTCCGAGATCAGCACCGGATAGCCCATCAGACGCGCAGGCTCGCCCGCCGCCAGGCTGTCCGCCCACAAGAAGCGGCCATCCGCATCCTTCATCTTGCGCACAGCACCGGCGGTTTTGGAATTCATCACAAAGGTTGCATTGGCCCGGTACTGCGCCCCCAGCGCATAAACCAGATCCACAATCGCATCCGCCGGATCGGTCGAAGAGAAATCACCATCCGCACCGGTCGCAACATACCCGATATTGCCCCAGCTCCAGGCAGCATTCGTAACCGTCGTATAGGTCAGGAACCCCTTGGGCTTGTCGACACCATCGCCATTGATAAACGCATCACCTTCGGCCCGCGCAAACTTATCGGCAATGCGGCCCGCCAGCCAGCTTTCGACATCAAACGCACTGTCATCCAGCAAACGCTGCGATGCCTTGGGCAACGCAGAAAGCTCATGCAGCGGGATTGAGATACGATCCAGTTGCGGCGTCCCGGTCTCAGCCTGCGGTCCGGCTTCGGACGCCCAGCCCGCACCAATATCGGTATGATCCACCAGCACATCATAGGCCGTCGCCTCGACATTCACCACATTCGCAACCGCCCGCAGCGATGACGCCCCGCGCAGCACGCTGGCAATCGTCTCGCTGGTCTGCGGATCAACCAGATAGCCGCCCTCAGCTGCCACCGCACTGGAAAGCGCCTTTTCCTCAACCTCAAGATGACGCAAACCGTCATCATCACCAGAGCGCAGATAGGCGGCAAAGGCCTTCTTATGCGGCAGCTCGGTCTCGGCACTACGGGAAAGGGCGGGCCGCTCGGCGGCAAGGGATTTGCGATCAAGCATGGTCAAACGTGTTTCCTGTTCTTTAAGTCTGGATTTCATTTCGGATTGAAAGTCATTGAAGTCGCTCAGAAACCCGGCCATGGCAGCCTTCACCTCAGTGACCGGTTTCTGCCCGGGCGCGGGCAGACCCGCCCCGGATTTGGTCTCAGTGTCACGCATCAACAATTCCTCAGTGATGTCAGTTGTTCCGGTCGGCATGGGCTCATGCCAACATTTGCCGGGCGGCCTGAAATGTCTCCGCCAGGTCTTGCGCCAGCGCATCATCGGCGGCCGGATCGCCCGCCTGCACCCGCGCTTCGGGCAGCATCGGAAAGGTCACAACCGATACTTCCCAAAGGTCCACTTCCAAAAGCTTGCGCCCGCCGCTGGCCGATTTCGCCGCCTGCAAGGTGCGATAGCCGATCGACAACCCGTCAATCGCGCCCGCCTCCAGCAATGCCAGCGCCTCGCGCCCCGCCTGCACTTCGCTCAGCAGACGGCCCCGGACATACAGCCCCTTCTTATCCTCACGGATCACATCCCACACACCAATGGGGCGCGTCGGATCATGCTGCCAAAGCATCTTTATGCCTTGCGCCGCCTTGCGATTCAGACTGCCCGCATAAGCCCCGCGTTCCACGATATCGCCGCCTTGATCCTCCGCCCCAAACAGGCTCGCATAGCCTTCGATGGTGCAGTCCTTCAGGGCAATATCCCCGCCCAATTGGCAATATTTCGTCTCCAGCGCCGGGGCGCTCAAACTCGTCATCATGTCTGATCCTCTAAGGTATCTTGGAAATGATCGCGTAGACGACATCGGTCGCCAGAAAGGCCGCAATCCCTGAAACCGAAAGCCACATTCGCCGTTCCAGCCGGTCCAGCGCCGTCTCGATCTGACCAAGCCGATATTCCAACGCCGTCCAGCGTTCCTCGGTCACCCGCTCATGGGCTTCGATCCGGGCCGCATTGGCATCGAACGGCTCGTACAGAAAGCGCGACCCCCCGCTTCTTGAACTCCGCTCGCTCATCACGTCTCCGGCAGCTTGGGCAGGCCCAGAAGCGCCCGCTTCTCGGATTGCGTCAGGAAATCAGCTTCGCCCACGCGCCGCCATTGCGCTTCACGCTCATGCGCCAGCGCCGGGATCTGATCGAGGTCAGGCAAAATCTTCAGCGCCGGATCAAAGGCCAGCGGCAACCACCCGCTCAGCGCAGCCGCGACCTTCGCGACCAGCGGCAAAACCGTCAGCCTATAAAACGCCCGGTTCACTTCCTGATAATTCGCATACGTATTGTCCCCCGGCAGCCCCAACAGCATCGGCGGAACACCAAAGGCCAGCGCAATCTCGCGCGCCGCACTGTCCTTGGTCTTCTGAAATTCCATATCACTGGGGCTGAACCCCATCGGCTTCCAGTCCAGCCCGCCTTCCAGCAACATCGGACGGCCCGCATTGCGCGCACCCTGATGATGCGTTTCAAGCTCATCGACCAGTCGCGCATACTGGTCACTGCCCAGCTGCCCATGCCCATCGACACCCTTATAGACGATCGCCCCCGAAGGCCGCGCCGCATTGTCCAGCAGCGCCTTGGACCAGCGCGAGGCCGCATTATGCACGTCAAGCGCACTTGCCGCTGCCTGCATCGGGCTCAGGCCATAATGATCGTCCTGAGGATGAAAACTCCGCACATGCAAAACCGGCTGAAACTCCGCCCGCATATCAAAGCGATGCTTCTTCGACCCAACCGCATATTCATAGGCCACCGGCCAGCCATCCGCCCCCGGAACAACCTTCATCCGGTCCGAGCGCAGCACGAACAGCTCTCGCGGGCACCCATCCACATCGACACCCGCCGCCTCGAAATACCCATCTCCGGTCAGCATCAACTGCCCAAAGAAATTCTCCATCAACGCCGCCCGGCCCTGCCCGGTATTCGGCGCGGACAGCAAACGCAGCAACGGATGCGTCTCATAGCGCGTCGTGTCATCCTGCACGACCAAAGGCACCGCCGCCGCCTCGGCGATCATCTTCACGCACCGAAACCCAACCGGGTTCCCCGCAAATCCATTGCGCGTCAGGGACGAGCTATCGCGCGGCGACCACGCCACCCGTCCGCCACCATGAAAGGCAATCACCGGCCCCGCAGCCGAGGCTTTGCTCTCCGCAACCTCGCCCTGGGCCTGTCGAAACAGCTGAAACACCATCCGCCATTCGCTCCTGCAAATTGAATTGAACCCGGATCGGCCAGCCAGCCGTCCGCTGTCGGCCTCGAACAAGGCCATTCTTCGAAAATTCTTCTAGGGTCTGTGGACATTCATCGTGAGTTTATGATGGCTGCGCACAGGTTGATCATCGCGGCATAGGAGGCATCCGTTTTCTCTGCCCTCATTGCGATGCGTTTGAATTCCTTCAACTTT